>JAZDIG010000154.1:0-16208 GCA_043805105.1 Candidatus Glassiibacteriota bacterium
TCGCGGGCGGCTGCGCTCAGGAAAGTCATGGACGGCCGGATCAACATCGTCTCGCCGCTGGTGACCGGTCGCGATCCGAAACTGGCGGCCAGAATCGAGCCGTACGTGAGCGTCTGGCTGATCGGCGAGGATGTGAAGCCGGATGAGCGGATGCGGCGGTCGGCGGTCTGGGGTTACGTGGCGCTGACCCAGCGCGACGCCGGTACAACCGCCCGCGCCCGGCTCGGATTCGCCCCCTGGCTCCGGGAGCTCGACGGCGTGCTGGTCTGGGCTTACAACTGGCCCGGAGGAGGCCATCCCTGGAACGACTTCGACTCGGAGCGCATGGATTGGATGCTCTCCTACCGCTACCTGGACGATAGCTACGTTCCCACTCCAGCCTGGGAGGGTATCCGGGAGGGGATCCAGGACCGTCGCTGGCTGATCACCCTCGAAAAGTCGATGGGCTCCCTGCCCTACAGCTATCCGCCTGCCGAACGGGCGCGCAGCTTTCTGGCCGGCCTGAAGAGCGGTCCACCCTTCGATTTGCTCGCGGCGCAAGCCGTCCCGCTGCCGGAGAATGCTCCCCAGTCCACTGACCGCAGCCTTCCCGGCCGGATCAGACAGGCGATTGCCGGCCATCTTGTCGAGCTTGCCCGGCCCGGACCGCTTCCGGCCGACAGCCGCTGACCGGATTACGCCTCTTGCGGCGGAGCTTCCCCGGACTTACAATAAAAAACTCGTTTCATCCTGACTTCCACTGGGAACTATCCATGGCTTCCTACAGGCTTGGCCTGAAAGACGTCTTCCATATCGGTTTCATCGCCTTCGCCCTGGTGATGTCCGGCCTGCTGGTCGACCGGTATTACCTCCGGGGCGGGGAAGATACCCTCGAAGTCCCGGCCGAAAGGCTCGGCAAAGTGGAGAGCGAGTCCAACTGGTACGGTATTTACATGCGGGACAAGAAAATCGGCTATTCGCAGAGTACCACCACCAGCCTCGACAGCCAGCTCGTCTGCACCGACCGCACTTATCTCGAATTCACGATGGTCGGCCGGCGCCAGGCAATCAATTCCTACTCCCGGGCCGTGGTCGATTCCCGGATGAATCTCCAATCCTTCATTTTCACTCTTTCCGGCCAGGACACCGACTTCGGCGTGCGCGGCCGGGTCGATGGCGAAGAACTGGCCCTGACGATCACGATGGCCGGCGAAAGCCGCGGAGAAATTATCGAGCTGGACGAGCCGATCCAGCTTCCCAACACCGTTCAACTGCTGCTCGAAGAAAAAGGATTCGAACCGGGAGCGAAATATTCCACCCAGGTCTTCGACCCCTCGTCCATGAAAAACGTCCCGCTGGAGATCGAGGTGGTGGGCCGGGAAAGTATCGAATTCAGGGGAACTCCCACCGAAGTCACCCACGTGCGGCAGAACATGGGCGGGCTGGGCGTGGACAGCTACTTCGACAGTGAAGGCAATCTGTTGGTGGAGCGTTCGGGCATGGGTTACCGGCTGGTTCTCGAAGATGAATCGACCGCGGCTGTCGGCGATTGGGCCACTCAGGGTACGGACATCCAGAAGCTGGTGGCGGTGGTTCCGGACGTTTCCCTGGCCGATGCGCGCCGGCTGGCGAGGCTGCGGATCGAGCTTTCCGGGATCGGGGAAGATACCCTGGTGCTGAGTGGGGGGCCGCAGCAGTACGAAAAGCCGATCCTGGATGTCACGATCCAGCCGCCTGCGCCGCCCGGGCCGGCCGACACCCTGCCCACTTCGGTACGGGACGCCAGCCTGGCGCCGGGGTCTTTCGTGCAGAGCGAGCATCCGCGGCTGCTGGCGGTGGCCAGCCAGATAATCGACCTGCAAGCCAGTAATGTGGACAAGATCAGGGGAATTCTGAACTGGCTGGAAGCGAATATCGCCAAAAAGCCCACTTTCAGCATTCCCAACACCCTCGAAGTGCTCGAACGCCGCAGCGGCGACTGCAATGAGTTCGCCGTGCTGTTCGCCTCGCTGGCCCGCGCGGCCGGGATTCCCACCCGGATCGCCATGGGGCTGGTGTACGTGGAGGATGCCTTCTACTACCATGCCTGGTGCGAATGCTGGCTGAACGACTGGATACCTGTCGACCCGGTTTTCGGCCAGTTCCCGGCGGATGCCACTCACCTGAGGTTCATTGCCGGGGATATGGACCGCCAGGTCGAAATTCTCCCGCTGGTGGGAAGCCTGGGGATCAGGGTGCTGGACAGTTCCGAGGGGCTGGAGAGCGTGCGATGATCGAGCTGGAGCGGGCGACCAAGAAGTACGGAGATTTTACCGCGGTGGACGAGCTGACCCTGAAAGTCGAAGCCGGCGAATTGTTCGGCTTTCTGGGGCCCAACGGCGCGGGCAAAACCACCACCATCAAGATGATCACCGGCCTGCTGCAGCCCACCGCCGGCCGGATCAGGGTGGCCGGCCATTACCTGGACGAGGAGCCGGAACCGGCCAAGCAGCAGATCGGTTTCATCCCGGACCGGCCCTTTCTTTACGGTAAGCTCACCGCCAGGGAATTCCTCCGCTTCATGGGCGGCCTCTGGAACCTCGACGAGGATGAGATCGCACGCAAGGCCGCCCGGCTGTTCGCCCTGTTCGAGCTGAACGGCTGGGAGGACGAGCTGATCGAGAGTTTCAGCCACGGCATGCGCCAGAAGCTGATCCTGGCCGGAGCGCTGATCCACGATCCAGCCGTGATCGTGGTGGATGAGCCGATGGTGGGGCTCGACCCCAAGAGTATCCGCCTGGTCAAGAACATCTTCCGCGAGTTGGCAAGCCGCGGCCGGACTGTGTTCATGTCCACCCACGACCTGGCGATCGCCGAGGAGACCTGCAGCCGCGTGGCGATCATCCAGGAAGGCCGGATTATCGCCACCGGCTCTATCGACCAGTTGCTGGAACAAAACCGCCAGCAGGGTGGGCACCTGGAGGAGATTTTCCTCAGGCTGACCCACGGTGAACGCTTGCGCGAAATCGACATCTGGGAGGAACGCTCGGGATGACAAGAGTGAACGTGTCGAGCGGGACAGAGTGGGAACTGAGTGTCGGCTATTCGCGAGCGGTGAGGGTGGGTAACCAGGTGCACGTGTCCGGCACCACCGCCGTGGACGAAAATGGTGCGGTGCAGGGAGGGGGCGACCCTTACCGGCAGGCGCTCGCGTCTCTGAAGAAGATCGAAATGGCCCTCGGCCAGGCGGGCGCCGGCATCCGGGACGTGGTGCGCACGCGGATCTATGTGACCAATATCGACGACTGGGAAGCGGTGGGCCGCGCCCACGGGGAGTTTTTCGGCAAGGTGCGGCCGGCGGCCACCATGGTGGAGGTGAGCCGGCTGATACGGCCCGGGTTACTGGTGGAGATCGAGGCTTACGCGGTGGTGGAAGATAATTAGCCGCCCATGCGCTTTACCGCCGCAGGCTCCGAATGAAACCGCCGACCCGCATCAGGCTGTCTTCTTCATCTTTTCCCGAATTGTAGAGGTCGATCACCCGGCTTCCGATCACAGAGACCTCTACTAATTGACTCACTTCCAGCACGTGCTCGGCGCTGCTGATACCGAACCCCAGGGCCAGCGGTACTCGCACGTGCTTTCTGACCCTGCCGATAAAATCTTTCAGCCCCTGCATCTGCTGTTCCCTGGCCCCGGTGATTCCCACCCTGGCAGTACAATAGACGAAGCCGGAGGCGTAACCGCCGATCACGGCCAGGCGGCGGTCGGTGCTGGAGGGGCTGAGGATGTAGATCGGGTGCAGGCCCTCGCCGGTGGCCAGCTCATGGTACGCCTCGGCCGGCTCGTCCGGCGGCAGGTCCGGCACGATCAGCCCGCAGATTCCGGCGCTGGCGGAGTCCCGGCAGAACCGGGCCAGCCCGTAGTTGAACGGGATGTTGGCGTAGGTCATGAACAACAGTGGCAGGTTTTCCAGCCTGGCGGCCAGCCTTTCAGCGAAATGAAGGCAGTCGGCCACGCGGGTGCCGGCGGCCAGGCTGGCCAGGTTGGCCTGGAGGATGGTGGGGCCGTCGGCCAGAGGGTCGGTGAATGGGATCTGGAGCTCCACCAGGTCCGCCCCCGCCTGGGCCAGGGCCAGCAGTATCCGCTGGCTCCGGTCCAGGTCCGGGTAGCCCACCACGATATGGGCCATGATCCCGTGCCGGCCGGTTCTTTTCAGTTCGGCGAGCCGGCTGTCGATCTTATTCTCCATCCGGGTAGCCTTCTTCCACCTTGGTGCGCAGGAATTCGAGCCAGGCTCGGTCCTTGAGCGCCTCGGCCACGATAAAGATGTCCTTGTCCCCGCGACCGGAGAGGTTGACCACGATAGTCTGGTTCTTTTTCATCCCGGGCGCCCGCCGGACTACCTCGGCCACCGCGTGCGCGCTCTCCAGCGCCGAAATGATCCCCTCGGTGCGCATCAGCAGCTTGAGCGCCTCCAGGGTTTCCCGGTCGGTGGCAGAGGTGTATTTCACCCGGCCCTGGTCGTGCAGCCAGGCATGTTCTGGACCGATCCCGGGGTAGTCCAGTCCGGCGGCCACGCTGTGGGTGGTGCGCGTCTGGCCGTCCTGGTCCTGCAGGAAGTAGCTCTTGTAGCCCTCGATTATCCCGGTCCGGCCGCCCTCGAAGCGCGCCGAATGCCGGCCCGTGTCGATTCCCAGGCCGCCGGCTTCCACGCCCACCATCTTGATCCCGTCGCAGTCCAGAAACGGGTGGAACAGGCCGATCGAGTTGCTGCCGCCGCCCACGCAGGCTATCAGGCAATCCGGCAGACGGCCTTCCGCCGCCAGGATCTGCTGTCTCACTTCCCGGCCGATCACGCTCTGGAAGTCGCGCACGATCGTGGGGTAGGGGTGGGCCGACAGGGCGGAACCCACCAGCAGGTAAGTGGTATCCAGGTTTTCGATCCAGTTCTTGATGCTTTCGTTGACTGCATCCTTGAGTGTGCGCGTGCCATAGGTGACTGGAGTGACCCGGGCGCCGAGCTGTTCCATCCAGAAGACGTTGGGCCGCTGGCGGCGCATGTCCAGTTCGCCCATGAAAATTTTGCATTCGAAGCCGAAACGGGCGGCCGCGGTGGCGGTCGCCAGCCCGTGCTGGCCGGCCCCGGTTTCGGCCACCAGACGGCTCTTGCCCATCCTCCGGGCCAGCAGGGCCTGCCCCAGCACGTTGTTGATCTTGTGCGAGCCGGTCTGGCCCAGGCCTTCCTGCTTGAGGTAGATTCTGGCTCCGCCGAGCCGGGCGGTGAGGTTTTCGGCGAAATAGAGGGGAGTGGGGCGGCCCGAGTAGGTCGCCAGCAGACGCTCGAATTCGGCCTGAAATGCGACGTCCTCCCGCGCCTGACGATACGCCTCTTCGAGGGCTTCCAGGGCCGGAATCAGCATCTCCGGTACGTAGCGGCCGCCGTAAGGCCCGAAATAACCCCTTGCGGCCAGGCTGTCGGCTTTCTTCTTCTTCACTCGCTCTCTCCGTGGATTGAGGTGCTGAATATAGGGACTCCCGGCCGGCCAAGTCAAGTTCCCCTGCCCGGTTACGGCTCATCCCCAAACAAATCCTCAACCATTTACGTCGGCCGCCGATAACAAGAATAGGAAAAACCATCAGAGTAACCTCACACCGCCCGTGACGGAACGCGGGCCCACCGGCAGGGAGGCCGATATGCTGTCCTCAGTTCTGACATACCTTTCCGATCCGTTGTTTTTCGTCGGATTCAGCCTGGCGACAGGAGCCGCCTACGTGGTGGTCTGGGTGATTTCTCTGAAAGGAATCACCAAGCCGAACAATCCGCTTTTCGTCTCCTCCGCGAGCCAGGAAGAAGCTAACGGGCTGGCTCGTCTGGTGTCCGCCTCGCGCAATGTCCCCAAGGGTGCGCCGGCAGTCAAGCTGTCCCGCAGCCGGCCGCGGATCACTCGAACGGCCGCCTGAGCGGATAGTGGTCTTTTCAGACCCGTTCCCAACCCCGGGAACGGGTTTTTTCTTGTCAAATTTGAAACTTTTATTATATTACAGTGTATTAAAACCAGTAATAACGTTGCTTCCGGAGGACAATACCTGTCGCGGGAGGAGGAGGTAGAAGGCCGGGAAGGTAATGACGGCCGGCCTTACATCCATACTCCAGCGGCACGGCAGCCGTACACTTTCCAATTCGATCTTCGCCGCCCGCGGTTAGGGCAAGTTGCTTTCCCTATTTTCCCCTGAATAATCTTGTGCCCCCGGTCCAGCTCAGAGGCGCCGGGAATCAGGCACGACGCGAGGTGAAAGACAGGCTTCGAATTCCTGTTCCACTGGTAGCCACAGGCCGATAAGGGACGGTCAGGCGTATGGTGGAATCAGGCAGCCGCAGCCGTACAGAGAAAATTTATTTTGAATCCGCCCTTTCCGGGAGGACCTATTCGCACCGGAGCCGGAGGGTGGAGGATGCAGTCGGCTCCGGAAATTACTTTTCGTCTCGGAACGTTTGCAATCAATTGCCGTCCACAGGCTGATCTGTGGAAGAAAGAGTTCAGAATGGAAACCAAGGTACCCACATCGTCTCCGAATAGTTCGGGCAAAGGCTCGATCGTTCTTTATCTGGTTATCGTCCTGGCTTTGGCCCTGGGCGGTTTCGCCTATTATCAGTACTCGGTAATCAAGGGCCAGAAGGGCGAAATTACGACACTGCAGGAAGAGAACAGCAAGGGCCTGCAGGAGCAGCAGCGCCTGAACGGCTATGTTGAAGAGATCACGGGCGAGATTAACGAGATCGGTACGCGGCTCAAGGATGTGCGCACCAGGCAAGTGGCGATCTCGACCCTGGCCCCGGCCGCTGAAACCGATGCCAAGCTGAAAACCGCAATCCTGAACGACATCGCCGCCATCGAAAACCAGCTCGATGCCGACAAGCAGAGTGTCGCCGAGCTCGAGAAGAAGATGAAGAAGTCGTCCGTGCGCATCGCCTCGCTGGAAAGGATGGTCGCCGGGCTGAAGGCGGAGATCGAAGAGAACCAGAAGACAATCGCCGCCCTGACCGAAACCGTCCACCTCAAGGACGAACAGATCGCTGCCGCCAGGGAAACTCTGCAGAAGACGGAAGGCAACCTGTCCGCAACGCAGGAAAAGCTGAGCCAGACTTCGCAGGAGCTGGTGGATACCCGCAACACGGCTTACTACGCGGTCGGTACGGCGCGTGAGCTCGAGCAGAAAAAGGTCATCGACCGTTTCGGCGTGTTCAGCAAGAAGAACGTTCTGACCGCCGATTTCGATCCGACGGCCTTCGTTAAAGTGGACAAAAGCCATGTCTCCGATTTCGAAATCCAGCGGGGCGTAAAGGACATCCGGTTGGTTCCCGAGCGGGCCGCCGGCTCCTACAGCCTGCAGGAAGTCGCAAAGGGCAAGACCCTGCTTAAAGTCGTGAACCAGGACGAATTCTGGAAAGTCCCTTACCTGGTCGTGGTGATGGATTAGGCTTCCCGCCGATTCGAAATAGAAGCGGAAGGCGATAGACTGATTTTACAGGGGCCTGGCAGCGGATGCCGGGCCTTTTTTATTGTCAGCCCGACCGGCGCGCGGTCTCCCTGTTGCCCGGGGCGGCCGAAAGCGTTAAAATGCACCCGAACACTTTGCGGACCTGTCTGCGACCAAGGAGAGGGCCGGCGGAGATGAAAGCTACTGCATTTTTAGCATTTAGCGGAGGATTGATGGTGGCAGTTGCCAATTGTCAGACCGGCGGACGGTCCGGCGAACCTGTAGTGCCGGCTCCGCCGGTGGCCAGGATTGAGCCGAAAATACTGGAAACGCACGGACACCGGAGAGTGGACGATTATTACTGGCTCCGCGAGCGGGACAACCCGGAAGTGATGGCCTATCTCGAAGCCGAAAACGATTACACCGATAAAATGACTGCGCATACCAGGGCGCTGGAAGATTCGCTCTTCGAGGAGATCAAGGGAAGGATCAAGCAGGACGATTCGAGCGTACCCTACCTGAAGGACGGCTATTACTACTACTCGCGTTTCGAAAAAGGCCGGGAGTACGCGCTGTTCTGCCGGAAGAAAGGCTCGCTGGAGGCGCTGGAACAGGTGATGCTGGATGCGAACTTGCTGGCCGAGGGGCACGAGTTTTTCTCCCTGGGGAGCCGGGCCGTAAGTTCAGCCAACGACCTGTTGGCCTTTGCCACCGACACCGTGGGCCGCCGGCTCTACACTATCGGTTTCAAAAACCTGGCCACCGGTGAAACGCTCGCCGATGAGATTCCCGAGGTTACCGGCAACATGGCCTGGGCCGAGGACAACCGGACGCTCTTTTACACTCGGCAGGACCCCGCGACCCTGCGCTGGTTTCAGGTCTGGCGGCACAGCCTCGGCACCGACCCGGCCGCGGACGTGCTGGTCTACGAGGAAAAGGACGAAACTTTCAGTTGTTTCGTCTTCAAGACCAAGTCCAAAAAGTTCCTGATGATCGGCTGCGACCAGACTCTTTCCTCGGAATACCGCTGCCTCGCCGCCGATAACCCGCTTGGCCGGTTCCGCATCCTCCAGCCGCGCCAGGCCAACCACGAATACGAGGTCGAGCATTTCGGCGGCCATTTCTACATCCGCACCAACTTCCAGGCGCAGAACTTCCGGCTGATGAGGACACCGGTGGACGCCACCGGAAAAGGCCATTGGCAGGAAGTGATACCGCACCGCCAGGACGTACTGCTGGAAGACTTCGAAATCTTCCGCGACTGCCTGGTGGCCGAGGAGCGCCGGAACGGCCTGATCGAGCTGAGGGTGATGCCCTGGAGTGGAGTGGGGGAGCACTACATCCAGTTCGAGGAGCCGGCCTACGTCGCCTACCTCGGCACCAACCCGGAAATAGATACCGACATCCTGCGCTTCGGCTACAGCTCGCTCACCACGCCTAACTCGGTCTACGATTACGACCTGACCAGCCGCGAGCGCAAGCTGATGAAGCGCGAGGAGGTGCTGGGCGGCTTCGACCCGGCCGATTACCGCACCGAACGGCTTTACGCAAGTGCGCGGGACGGAGTCCGGGTGCCGGTCTCGCTCGTCTATCGCAAAAATACCCCGCTGGATGGCACCAGCCCGCTGCTTCTTTATGGTTATGGCTCCTATGGTATCACGAGCGACCCGTCGTTCAGTACGTCCCGGCTGAGCCTGCTGGACCGGGGCTTCATCTTCGCTATCGCCCACATCCGCGGCGGGGAAGAGATGGGCCGCTGGTGGTACGAGGACGGCAAGCTCCTGAAAAAGATGAATACCTTTACCGACTTCATCGACTGCGCCGAATTTCTGGTCGAAAAGAAGTACACCTCGAAAGACCGGCTCTTCGCCGCGGGCCGCAGCGCGGGGGGCCTCCTGATGGGCGCGGTGCTCAACCTGCGTCCCGACCTGTTCCGGGGGGTAATCGCGGGCGTGCCGTTCGTGGACGTGGTCACCACCATGCTCGATCAGGACATCCCGCTCACCACCAGCGAATACGACGAATGGGGCAATCCCAACACCAAAGAGTACTATGACTACCTGCTCGGCTATTCCCCTTACGACAACGTCAAGGCCCAGGATTACCCGAATATCCTGGTCTTTACCGGCCTGCACGATTCGCAGGTGCAGTACTGGGAGCCAGCCAAATGGGTAGCCAGGCTGCGGGCGGTCAAGACCGATCACAACCGGCTGATTTTCAAGATCAATCTGGATGCCGGCCACGGCGGCGCCTCGGGCCGCTTCAAGAGCTACCGCGAAACCGCCTTCCAGTACGCCTTCCTGATCGACCTGGCTGGAAAGTAGGAGCAGACCTTGTGTCCGCTTGCATATTGAACCACGGCTGGTGTGAGCGGAACCTTGAATTCACGGGTGCCCCGCCGCCACACGAAAGTGTGGGAGTACGGCAAGTTCACAGGGAAAATCCCGCATCAATTACCTTGCGGCTCTGTCACGGGGCAGTTCATCCGTCCCGGAGTAAACGCGCTCCCCTGTACCATAAATAGAACACGACTATCTGAATGACATGATACAGATCGTTGTGGTTGAAATGTTCGTGGAGGTCAATTCCGCTTTGCTGAACAGCGGCTCCAATTAAAGAAATAACGATACCGGCAATAATCCAGGCAGCGCTCTTTTCCCCGCTTTTAATCTTTGCTGTTACCTGCAATATGAGTACGATCGCCATCGAACCGGCATAGTCGTATATGGCAAATTTGAAGTCCGGATTCGATACGATCCAGATTGAAAAAAGTGCAAATTTTACAGTTGCTGCAATAAGAAACAGCCTTTTATAAAGACCCTGAAAAAAAGCGACTATCGAACCGGCAAGGAAAAAGAAACTGGCAATGAGGATGAAGTACAGGGTGGACTTCCAGATGATCTCCCTGGTCCGATCCGTAAAGTACGGGTCAAAACCATGAGCTGTTCCTCCAATCAGAGCGGCGATTCCAGTGGCAAATAGAAATAAGGACCAGAGTCCGGTGCATTTTTGCCGAGTGGCTTTACCTTCAGGATAAAGCCGGAGAGCAAGGTAAAACGCCCAGATACCGAGTAAGTAATCGGTGAGCATGGTTGTCGGTTCGCTAATCAGAATTACACCTCCCGCTTATACGACTGTCAGTCTGAGTCTTCCCTCCTATGGCAACTGTACTTTGGCAGGTGAGGGAATTCAAGACTGTCAGATTGAGGTGGAAAAACCGCTGAAGAAAGTTTCGCGGATACTTGTTGGGTGTGGAAAAACAGGCACGGTCAGTATCACGGCACCGTTTCAGGCCGCACAAAATCTTGCTGTTTTGGCGGTACAGATGTAATCTATTACGACATTTACGGGAGCTTTCGCTTAATGCCACACTGTCGGATTGCCGCACTCGTACGAGATAAGATCTCATAATTGACCGCAGAGGAGAATGCAATATGTATCGTGAGGAGATCAAGGTCCTGGACTGCACGATCCGTGATGGGGGATTGATCAACGACTACCAGTTTTCAGTCGACTTTGTCAAGGCCGTATACCAGGCGCTTTGTGATTCCGGGGTGGATATTATGGAGATCGGGAAAAAACTGGCTGAAAGCAAAGAATACTCCCGGGATAAGTTCGGGCGCTGGAATTTTTGCGACGATGACCACATCAAGGAGATTATCGACTCCTATGAATCCGACTACCGGCCTAAGGTCGCGGTCATGTACGATGTCGGGCGGGTCGACGTCACGAAATTGAATCACGTCGATCAAAGTCCGGTGGACATGATACGCACGGCCTGTTACACACCGGATATCGACAAGGGAATCGACCTGGTGAAACGCTCCAAGGACCAGGGCTATCTGACTACCATCAACATCATGGCGATCTCCGCGGCCATCGAGAGCGAATTGATCGAGGCGCTGGCGCAGGTGAACGAAATCAAGGAATGCGATTACCTGTATCTGGTGGACAGTTTCGGCGCTTTCTACTCTGAACAGGTTACCTATTACCTGAATCTGTACAGGAAATATGCCCCGGGCAAAGAAATTGGCTTCCACGGGCATAATAACCAGCAGCTTGCCTTTTCCAACACCCAGCAAGCGATCATCGACGGCGTGAACCTGCTGGACGCCACAGTCAATGGAATCGGCCGGGGAGCAGGCAACTGCAACCTGGAACTGCTGCTCAACTTCCTGAAGAACCCGAAATTCGACGTGCGGCCGGTCTACAAGGTGATCCAGGACAGTTTCGTGCCGCTGCGCGAATCGATCGAATGGGGATTCAACGATATTTACGGGATCAGCGGCTACCTGAATCAGCATCCACGCCAGGGCATGAAGCTGAGAGCGGACAAGAAAAACAAGGACAATTGCTACGACTTCTTCCTGGAATCGACCAGCTCGGATGATGTCGATATCGATTGAAATAGATCGAATTACAAGGCTATTCACGGCCTCCGGTTGAGGGGTGATAATTTCTGGGAGAAGGTCAATCCAACCAGTGGGCGTTCGCCAACTGAACGCACGGGACAAAGGACCGACCGGCAGTAATTTTTGCGGCCAGTTAACCCGCCCGAGATGCCTGTTTCATCCGGAGCTCCGTATGATTAAACGGCTGATAGTTCTGTTATTCTTTACCCCTGTCATTCTAACTGCGGAATTACCGGTTGGCTGGGAAAAAGTAACTATAATTCCCAGGCTGGAAGCGCTCGAAGACAACTCACTGACAGCTTTTTTAGACAGTCTCAATCAGGCAATCGAAAATAGTGATAGCCTTTTTGTCTATAAACATCTATCTCCTGAAGTGACATCCACTTATGGAGATGAGAGTACCATCGGAAGCTTCAAAAGATTCTGGAGACCTTATCAGCCGTACGGGAAATTCTGGACAGAAATACAGCATATACTCGATATGGGCGGTGATTTTCACATAGGCAGAAGCGGTGTACCTGAATATTCAGCGCCGTATATTTTGGGAATACGTCGTAAATCACCCAGTATCCCGAGCAATATTAATGACATATATTTCCAGGAAGTAGGTGCGCTGGCTACCGATACTTTTGTGGTTTACCTCGACCAAGGAGGCGATGATGATAAAAGGGAAGAACGACTGGATGAATTAGCCGGGAGCTTAAATTTGAAAATCGATTCTTTGGTTCGGGTTTCGCTACGTGACGGAAGGAAAGGGTACTGTGAATGCCGGTCAATTATAGGCCCGGCTAACACTTACCGGGCAGGTTTTGTAAAAAGAGAGAATAAATGGTATATGACTCATTTCGTGGGTGGATTTTAAAAAACACAAGAGAGATCAGCCATGCACCAGCTATCGGTCCGTACATCATCCCGCACACAGCTTGTTGACATTACCTCCCAGGTGGAAGAAGTCGTTCGCCAGGCCGGGGTGGCCGATGGAATCTGTACGGTCTTCGTCCCGCACACCACCGCCGGGGTGACGATCAACGAGAACGCCGACCCGAGCGTGGTGCACGACCTGCTGAAAGTGATCGATGAGGTGATCCCGTTCAGCCATCCGGGCTACCGGCACGGTGAAGGCAACAGCGCCGCCCATATCAAGAGCAGCCTCACCGGCTGCAGCCTGCAGGTGATCGTGGAAGGTGGGGCCTTGCGCCTGGGTACCTGGCAGGGGATTTATTTCGCGGAATTCGACGGCCCGCGAAGCCGCAAGGTGTGGGTGAGCTTTACGCCGGCGGCGTGACTGAAAGACGCGGGGCTGGCATTCGCCAGCCGGGTTTCCAGACAAGCTGAAATAAAAAGGTGATAACCCTGATCTGCCCGAATCTGCAAGGAAGGCCGAGTCGGACTCGCCTTAGTCACTGTGTGACACGTGCTCGATCTTGGATCGGCACAAGGGCAATTTAGGGTTATCACCTGCCTAATTATAATAAACCGCAGAGACCTTTTCAATACCTTCCTCGCTACTGAAATATCTCGAAAAAAATCTTCTGACTCAGTGACAAAAAAAATGTAACTCAATGGGTGGGTTTTTTGTCCATAGGGTATATCAGGCTTTTCTCGAATATCTATTAGCTGTTTCCCGGGTGGATTGTCCATCCGTGGATAATTCAACTGTGGAGGTGGTGCAAATGAAGACTCTTTCGCTGGCAACCGTGTTGATCCTGGTTTCCGGCCTGTGTATCGGCGCGGCGGCGCAGGAGGGCGGCGGCGGCCAAGGCCTGCCCGGAATGCGCGGGATGATGGGCGGGATGCGCAATATGCGCGGAATGATGGAGGGCATGCAAAACAGGCGGGGGGCGCAGGGCCTGCTGCAGGGTAAATACAGAGGGCCGAATTTTTACTTGAAGTTAAGCAGCGACCTGGGGCTTGACGATTCCCAGGTACAGAAAATCAAGGCGATCCGCATGGAGCTGGTCAAGCAGTCTTCGCAAGTCCAGTCCAGGCTGATAGTGAGCCGCGCCGAGCTGCGGGACATGCTGGACAGCGACAATATCGACCTGGCTAAAGCACAGGCCAAGGTAACCGAAATTTCGGGCCTGCGCAGCGACCTGCTTGCCGCCGGTCTCAAGGCCCGCGTGGAGGCCACCCGGGTGCTGACGGACGAGCAGCGCAAAAAAGTTAGGGAAATGCCTCGTCCGAGGCTGGGCGAGGGAAGGATGAGACCGGGCCGGGGCGGCTGGATGCCGGGAGGCGGACCTCTGAGAGGAAATAATTAATTCAATCCGGCCGGGAGCTGAAATCCCCGCCGTTGAAAACAATTAAAGGGCTGCCTCACCAGAGGCAGCCCTTATTTTTATTATATTTCATAGCTGATCAATTTTCAAGTGCTTACACGCGAGATTCCGCTACTCACTGAGGCGTACTTTGTATAGTATTGGTGCACTTCGTGTTCGTCCGGGGCGGCCGTTACACCTCCCGCACAGTCAGTCCCGGCCCCGGCTCCAGGGCCATGATTTTGGGACTGCCCTTTTCCCGGAAATCCTCGATCAATTGCCCCGGCTCCAGGTGCAGGACAATAATCGTGCCGCCGCCGCCGGCGCCGGCCAGCTTGGCTCCCAGGGCGCCGTGCGCCAGCGCCAGCTCGATCAGTTCATCGTTGACCTTGCCGCTGGCGCCCAGGGCCTGCTGGATTTCGTGGTTACGGTTCATCAGCCGGCCCAGCTCCTCCCACTCTCCCCGCACCAGCGCCCGCTTGCCCAGCCGCGCCAGCTCGGCGATTTCCCGGTAGCCGCCCACCACCGCCGGGTCGCCGTCCAGCCAGCGTTCCCGCACCGGCCGCAACACGCTCCCCGACACCCTCTGCACCCCGGTGTGCACCACCAGGAAAGGCAGTTCGGTCACAAAGTCCCCGAGCGGCTCCACCGTGCCGAAAACCTCGTCCGCCAGGTCGCGGTAGACTTCCTTGGTGCGGAAGTCGAGGTAGTTGATCCCGCCGAAAACAGCCATATACTGGTCCTGGTAGCCGCACTGGATGTCCATGTAGTTGAGTTCGAGGTAGCGGATAGTTTCCGCGGTTTCATAGGGGCTCATTTTTTTGCCCAGCCAGCGGCAGACCGCTCCGAACGTGGCGGCCAGCATCGCGGTACTCCCGGCCAGTCCGCTGCGGAAGGGGATTTCGGTGGTCCCTTCCAGGCGGAATTTGTGGTCGGCTAAGTGCAGGAAACGGATCACGCTCTTGGCGATATCGAACTCGCCGCCGTCCAGGCGCAGGTCGGATTCATCCCGGACGACGGTTTCCCGGCCGCCGTAGCACAGTTCGAGCCGTTTTGCCTCTGTCAGGCGCACGCTGGCCCGAGCACCCAGGGTACAGGATATGAGGCTGCCGCCGTAGCCGTCGGTAGGATTTCCGATCACCCCGGCCCGTGCAGGCGCACTGGCCTCGATCATAACTTCCTCGCCAGGTAGTGACGCAGGAGGTGGCCGTACTTTTCATCGGCCAGGGCGAAATCGACGAAGGCCTTGAAGTAGCTTTCGTAGTTGCCGATGTCGTAGCGATGCTCGCCGCCCTCCATCAGCACTGCCAGCACCGGCGCTCCCTTCTTGATCAGGAGCTGGATCGAGTCGGTGAGCTGCAGCTCGCCAGCCTTGTCCGGCAGGGTCCGGTCGATCGCCTCGAAAATTTCCGGGCTGAACACGTAGCGTGCGGCGATCGCCAGGTCGCTGGGCGCCGCCTCGATGTCGGGCTTCTCCACCAGCGACTCGATCGGGAAAACTCCCTTGCCCAGTTCGGCTCCCACCTTGACTATCCCGTAACGGAAGACCTCCTCGGCCGGGATTTTTTCGATAGCGATCGTGCAGGCGGCCTTGTTCCGAATGTGGACGTCCATCATGCGTTTCAAGAGGCCGCCGGGCCGGCTGCCGCCGATAATGGAGTCGCCCAGCGCCACCACGAAAGACTGCTCTCCCATCAGCTCCCGCGCCAGGTTCACCGCATCCGCCAGACCTTTCTGCACGCTCTGCCGCACGTAGTAGAAGCTGACGTCCATTTCCTGGTACTTCATTTCGTCGATGATGTTATCGCGGCCGCTTTTGTGCAAGTACTCGAGCAGCTCGACGTCCTTGTCGAAATGGTCCTCGATCGAGCGCTTTTTTGCGCCGGTGACGAACAGGATCTGCTTGAGTCCTGACGCCTCGATCTCTTCCACCACGTACTGCACCACAGGCTTGCGGCCCACGGGGAGCATTTCCTTGGGCTGGCTCTTGGTGGCCGGCAGGAGCCGCGTGCCGTGGCCGGCAACCGGGACAACGGCCTTCTTGATTTCCATCTGGGCCTCCGCTACTGGAACAGGTGACAATTTAAAGGATCTATTT
>JAZDIG010000155.1:0-8741 GCA_043805105.1 Candidatus Glassiibacteriota bacterium
CGCTACCAGAAAGGCAAGAGCAAGGAAGTCACCTTCGACAAGGCGGGCATCGTGGAAGTCTACTGCGAGATCCACGAAAACATGCTCGCCTACATCGTGGTGGTCGACTCTCCTTACTTTACCCGGGCGGACAGCGAAGGCTCCTACGAGATTAACGCGCCTCCCGGCAAGTACCGTCTTTTCGCCTGGGTCCCCAACCGTTCCAGCGAAGCGGTCCAGTTAGACCTCACGGCGACCGGCGCTGCAATTGATTTGTCATTCTGACCCGCCTGTTTGACAGTCCTGTCATCCCGGTAGTATAATTCGGGCATGATCCGGAGGTAATCCGCATTGTTCCGCAGGCTGCGCTATAAAATAACCGCCTATTTCGCCGCGCTGATGGTGGTGGTGATGGCGCTGGTGCTGCTGGTGGTGAACGTCCTGGTCAGCCGCAACACCAACACGGTGATCGAGCAGCGGTTCAACGAGGCGCGCCGGTTGTTCGAAAGGCAATTGCAGGGCGGAATCGACCGGCTGACCTCCTTCGGCATGGTCGTCTCCCGCGATCCGAGGCTGACTGCCGCTACTTCCACCGGCGACCACCTGACTGTGCTCGATCTGGCCGCCACCCTTCAGAGCCAGGTGAAAAGCGATCAACTGACAGTGGTCGATGAAATGGGGCGGGTGCTGGCCCGGGTCCATGAGCCGGACCGGTGGGGCGACGACCAGAACGCCGAGCCGATGATCGCCAACGCCCTCAAGGGCCAGACCCAGGCGGGACTGCTGACTGGCCGGGACTCCCTGTACCAGGTAGTCACCGTGCCGATCGTTTCCGGAGGCCATAAGATTTCCGGCGCCCTGCAGCTTGCCTTCCGGATCGATGACAAGTTCGCCCGGGAAGTCAACTTCACCGGTACGGACATCTCCTTCCTGGTGGGCAATCAGATCGTGGCCTCCTCCCTTTTAGCGGAACACCAGATCGAACTCGAGGCTTTCATCGGCAATCCCCGGGCCGGCGCCGGCATGCGTTCCACCCGGAACGGGTCGGCCGGTGCGCCCCTGGATGTCGTACTGAGAGGGGAGCGCTACCGTTGCGCCGTAGTCGATCTGGAGATCCCCGAGGCCCATTACGTAATCCAGCGCTCGATCGACCGCGAGAAGGCCTATCTCGTCCAGCTTCAGTGGCTGCTGGTCCTGGTGGGCCTCGTTTCGCTGGGTATCGCCACTTTCGTCAGCGTGCTGCTCGCCCGGGGTATCGCCCGGCCGGTTTCGCAGCTCGCCGAACTCAGCGCCCGGGTGGCCGGCGGCGACTACGAGGTCAGTTTCGAATCCACTGCCCGCGACGAGATCGGGGCCCTGGCCGAATCCTTCAATCACATGACCGACAGCCTGCGCAAGTACGTCGAGGAGCTGCAGAGTCACCGCCGCAACCTGGAGCGCAAGGTCGAGGAGCGGACCGCCGAACTGGCGGCGGCCAACCGGGAACTGGAATTGCGCAACGTGCGGCTGAGCGAGCTGAGCGAACTGTCGCTGGCCAGTTTCCACGACCAGAAGCAACTGTTCACCGCGGTCACGGACACGGCCCGCGCCCTGCTGGAGGCCGACCTCGCCGTCCTCGGCAAGCTCGACGACGGCGACGACTGCCGGCTGTTCTCCGTTTCGAGCGAAAATGAGCGATTCAGCGCAGAGGACGGCAGCCTCGATTTCCTGAAGCGCTATTATAAGCAAGAGCCCGACCGTGAAGTCCTGATCCTGCAGATCGAGGAGACGGTGGACGGCGGGAGTAAAGGCTCCGGCGAAACAGTGACTTTCCGCAGCTTCGTGCGCACCCTGGTGACGGTTAACGAGCGGCATTTTGCTTCCCTCTGCCTGCTCAGTCGCCGGCCGGACGCCTTCTCGCCGCAGGATGTTGAAGTGCTGGGCATCCTGCGCCGGATCCTGGCGGCTGAAATCGAGCGCAGCGAATGGGAGCGCCAGATTCTGGCCTATGCCGCGGAGGTGGAAAAGGCGAACCGGGCCAAGAGCCAGTTCCTGGCCAACATGAGCCACGAGCTGCGCACTCCGCTCAACGCCATCATCGGCTTTTCCGAGCTGATGGACACCGGCTCCCCGGGGCAGCTCAACGACAAGCAGAAGCGCTACGTGTACAACATCCTCACCAGCGGCAGGCACCTGCTGGCCCTGATCAACGACATCCTCGACCTTTCCAAGGTCGAGGCCGGCATGCTGGATATGAACC
Organism: Candidatus Glassiibacteriota bacterium; assembly: GCA_043805105.1. GTDB lineage: Bacteria > Gemmatimonadota > Glassbacteria > GWA2-58-10 > GWA2-58-10 > JAZDIG01. Next base: position 2,219 of record JAZDIG010000155.1, read on the forward strand.
CCGAGCGCTTTATCTTAGCCGACGCCCTGCTCAGCACCGAATCCCTGATCCGCGGCTATGCCGCCAAGAAAAAAGTCACCATCACGTTCAACTGTTCCGAAAAAGTCTCCATGCTCAAGGCCGACCAGACCCGCTTCAAGCAGATTCTGTTCAACGTCCTCTCGAATGCGGTCAAGTTCACTCCCGAGGGCGGCTCGATAGAGCTTTCCGCCGGGCCGCTCGAGGACATCTCCCGCTACGAAAAAACAGCGAATCTGGAACCCGGGCCTTACCTCATGGTATCAGTCAAGGACAGCGGGATCGGGATCGCTCCCGAGGACCACGACAAGGTCTGGGGAGAATTCCAGCAGGTGGACAGCTCCTATGCCCGCAAGCAGGAAGGCAGCGGGCTGGGCATGACGCTCACCCGGAGGCTGGTGGAAATGCAGGGCGGCGCGATCTGGTTCGAAAGCCAGGCGGGAGCCGGCACCACCTTCCACTTCGTCCTGCCGGTGGAGGGAGTTAAGGCTGAACAGCCGCCGTTAACCGGCCGGAAATCCGACTGAAAGGACAGGGGATGGCCAAGCGAGACGAAGACCGGGTAAGCGGGAAGATTCTGGTGGTGGACGACCAGCCGCTCAACGTCGAGCTTCTGGAAGCCGATCTGTTGGAATACGGGTACGAGGTGGTCACCGCCTACGACGGCGTCACCGCGCTGGAAAAAGTTACCCGAGACCTGCCCGATCTGATCCTGCTGGACGTGATGATGCCGGGTATGGATGGCTTCGAGGTCTGCCGGCGGCTCAAGGGCAATCAGGAGACCGTGCTGGTGCCGATCGTGATGATCACCGCGCTCAGCGAAAAAGCCGACCGGATCAAGGGGATCGAAGCCGGAGTGGACGATTTCCTCACCAAGCCCTACGACCGGCAGGAGCTGCAGGCGCGGGTCAAAAGCCTTTTGCGGGTAAAGCATTACACGGACGAGCTGGAGCGGGCCGAGGCGGTGATCGCCAGCCTGGCCCTGGGAGTGGAGGCCAAGGACAGCTATACCGAAAACCATTGCGAGCGCCTGTCCCGCTACAGCGTTTCCCTGGGAAAAAAGTTCAACCTGCCCGCCGAACAGCTCAGGGCCCTCAAGCTCGGCGGCACTCTCCACGACGTGGGCAAGATCGGTATCCCGGACGCGATCCTGAACAAGAAAGGCCGGCTCACCGAGGACGAGTACAGTGTCATGCGTCAGCACCCGATTATCGGCTACAACATCTGCAAGCCCCTGCGCTCGCTGCGCCACGTGCTGCCGATCATCCGACACCATCACGAACGCCTCGACGGCACGGGCTACCCCGACGGCCTGGCTGGAGAGGACATCCCGCTCACCGCGCGCATCCTCACCGTGGTGGACGTTTACGACGCCCTGCGCACCGAACGGCCGTACAAACCCGCCTATGATCACGACAAGGCGATGAAAATCATTCATGAAGAAACCGCAAAAGGCTGGTACGATCTGAAAGTGGTAGACAAATTCAAAGACTTGCATCTGGAGGCCCGATGAGTTCGCCGCTGGTGCTGGTGGTCGAGGACAACGAAATGAACATGGAGCTGATCACCGACGTGCTGGAGCTCGCCGGCTGGAAAGTGCTCCCGGCCACCGATGCTGACAAGGGGCTGAGGCTGGCAGCCGAACATCTCCCGGACATCATCCTGATGGACATCCAGCTCCCCGGCATCGACGGCCTGGAAGCTACCCGGCTTCTCAAGGACAATCCGGTGACCAGCGCCATCCCGGTGGTGGTGGTCACCTCCCACGCCATGAAAGGCGAGCGGGAGAGAGCGGACGAGGCGGGCTGCCAGGGCTATTTCTCCAAGCCGATCAATGTCTCCACCCTGGTGGACAACCTGCGCAGGCTCCTGCCGGAAGGCAAATAAGACGCCCTCCGGTTCCCGGATAAATTTTCCCGCTGCAACCAGGCCCGTTCCATATGCGCCGCTTCAGGTATTTATTCTTTCCGGCCCTTTTCTGCTTTTGCCTGCTGCTTGCGCGGCCGGCCTCCCCGCAATCCGAACTCAGTGCAGCCAAGCCGGTCTGGCCCCAGGGGCTGGAGCGCGAAATGAACCTGACTGTCGGTTTCCGCACGGTTTTCGGCCGGCCGGAAAACGGCCGGGCCGTGCTCCGGCTGGCCGGCGGTAGCCTCTACCGGGTCTATCTGAACGGCCGGTTCGTCCTATACGGGCCGGCGCGCGCCGCCCACGGTTATTACCGCCTGGACGAAGTGGACCTCTCGAATTTTCTGCAGCCGGGCGGCAACCTTCTGGCCGTGGAAGCCGCCGGCTACAACGTCAACAGCTACTACCTGCTCGACGAGCCGGCCTTTCTGCAGGCGGAGGTAATTTCCGGCGACCGGGCGATCGCCGCCACCGGCCGGGAAAGCGACTTTACCTCGGCAATCCCGGGCGAAAGGGTGCAAATGGTACCCCGCTACAGCTTCCAGCGCACCTTCACCGAGGTCTGGCGTCTGGCACCAGGTTCCGGCCTCTGGCGCACAGATCCGGCCGGGGCGTTCGAGGCGGTCCAGCTGGCGGTCCAGCCTGAGAAAAAACTGATCCCCCGCCGGGTGCCCTACCCCGAATTTACGGTCCGGCGGCCGTACTGGCAGCTTGCCGCCGGCAGGCTCGAACCGGGCCCTGCGCCGGAAAAACCCTGGTACGATCGCGCAGTCAGCGGGATCGGACCGGACTACAAGGGCTACCCGCTCGACCGGTTGGAGGCCAATCCCACCCTCGAAGTGCAGAAGCTCCGCACCGTCAGCCGCAGCCCGGTCAACCTTCCCCTGCACTCCGGGTCCGGGCTTGAAATGGAGGGGCCGAGCTGGCGCCTGGTCGATTTCGCCGCCAACCTCACGGGGATGGTGGGCCTGGAGGTCGAGGCCGCCGATTCGAGCACGCTCTACCTGACTTTCGATGAAGTGCTGACCGGGGAGCAGGACGTGGACTTCAGCCGGCTGGGCTGCTCGAACGTGATCGCGCTCGAGTTGGCTCCCGGCGGCTACCGGTTCGAATCGTTCGAGCCGTACACCCTGCGCTACCTCAAGCTGAACCTGGCCCGGGGCCGGCTGACCGTAAAAGACCTCTACCTCCGCGAATACGCCAATCCCCAGGCCGGCCGGGCGAGTTTCGAGGCCGGCGACAGGCGGCTGGTGCGCCTGTTCGAGGCGGGCCGGGAAACTTTTCGCCAGAACGCGGTGGACCTCTTCACCGACTGTCCCTCCCGCGAGCGCGCCGGCTGGCTCTGCGACAGCTATTTCACCGCCCGCGCCGGCTTCGACCTGACCGGCGGCGTTGATATCGAGAAAGCCTTTCTCGAAAACTTCGTCCTCCCGGACAGCTTCGCCCGGCTGCCGGCCGGCATGCTGCCGATGTGCTATCCAGCGGACCACACGCGCGGGACTTTCATCCCCAACTGGGCGCTCTGGTTCGTGCTCGAGCTGGAGGAGTACCTGGCCCGCAGCGGCGACCGCGAGCTGGTGGAGGCGGCCCGGCCCAAGGTGAGTGCCCTGTTCGACTACTTCGCGCGTTTTGCCAACCGCGACGGCCTGCTCGAGGGGCTCGAAAGCTGGGTCTTCATCGAATGGTCGGCGGCCAATCAGTTCACCCAGGACGTCAGCTACCCCTCCAACTTCCTCTACGCCGCCGCCCTGGAAGCGGCCGGCAGGCTATATGGCCTGCGGGAACTCACCGAGCGCGGGGAAAACGTGAGGCGCACGGCCGGCCGGAGGGCTTTCGACGGAGAATTTTTCGTGGACAACGCCGAACGCACCCTGGGCTGGCTGCACAACACGAAAAACCGGACGGAGGTCAACCAGTACTTCGCCTTTTATTTCGAGGCTGCCGCACCCGAAAGCCGGCCGGAACTCTGGCGCAGGCTGGTGGAAGTATTCGGTCCGCGGCGCGACCGGCCAGCCAGTTTGCAACAGTGCACCCGGCGGCGCCATTTATCGGCAAGATGCTGCGGCTGGAGGTGCTGTCGCGCCGCGGCCTGTGCCGGCAAGTCGTGAGCGAGGCGCTCGACTACTACCTGCCGATGGCCGAACGCACCGGCACGCTCTGGGAGTTCGACGGCGCGCGGGCCAGCTGCAATCACGGCTTCGCCAGCCACGTCTGTTCCGTGCTGCTGCGCGACTGCCTGGGAATTTACCGGGTGGACCCGCTGGCCCGCGAAGCGACGATCCGGCTGGGCGACGCCGGCCCCGCCTGGTGCCGGGGCAGCCGGCCGGTGCCCGGCGGCGATATCCACCTGGCCTGGCGCAAGGACGGCGGCAAATTATACTACCAGGTGAGCGCCCCGGACGGCTGGAACGTGAAGGTGGAAAACAACAGCGGGCTGGAGAGCGTGCCGGAATAAGAGTGAGTGTGTGTCTAACTCCTTAAAGGGCTTGTCAGTGCAATGTGAAGTTGTTATATTCCGCCTGCTTTTTCCCTAAATTCAAAAATTTACGGATCAAAGCCCGCGTGGGCCGAGGAGTAATTCCCGATGACCAGGAAACGCATAACCAAAAAGCAGTTGAAAGAAGACGCCTTCGTGACCGCCGCGTTCGAGGCGGAACATTACTTACGGGAACATTTGGGCCTGATAATCGGCGGGGTACTGGGCGCGGTGGCGCTGGTCGGGCTGGTCTGGATGTTCGTCAACTACCGGATCGACCGGCGGGACCAGGCCTCCCTGGCGCTGTTCAAGGCCGAAGTGACCTACCTCAACGGGCAGTTCGCCATCGCGGCCACCGATTTCGAAAACCTGGCCAACCAGTACTCCGGCACGCTGGAAGCAGCCAAGGCGCTCTACCTGGCGGGCGACTCCTTCTTCAAGAACGGTGACATGGACCGGGCGCTGGAAATGTTCAACCGCTGCCGCGAGGAAATGGGCTCCAGCGATCCGCTGATGGTGAACCTCCTGACCGGGATCGGCGCCTGCCACGAACAGCTCAAGGAATACGATCAAGCCGAACAGCTTTACCGCCAGGCTGAGCAGGCGGCCGAATACGACTTCCAGAGGGTGGAAGTGCTGAGCAGCCTGAGCCGGGTGCTGAGGCTGGCCGGCCGCGAAGCGGAGGCGATCGACGTGCTGACCAGCATCATCGACCGCTTCCCGGACAGCCCGCGCAAGGGCGAGTTCATCGAGCTGCGGGCCGAGCTGCAGGCCAGGAGCCAGGCCGCGGCCAAAAGCTGAAAACCAGAAAGTCTTCGAATATAAAAAGGGGCGCACGCAGCGTGCGCCCCTTTTTAATAGCCGTGGAGCACAGGCGGGCCGGCACGTTCATTGCGAACCGCCGCCGTTTGTGGGGCTTCCTACGATAGAGTTCCGGCAATGAACGTGCCGGCCCGCCTCCTGACGTTCTCTGTCTTAAGCTCGATGTTCTTTCAGGCTCTCCTCGGCCCGCTCGATCTGCTCGGCCACCGCCTCCGGCGCTGTCCCTCCGGAGGAGCGCCGCGCCGCCAGGGACGCCTCGAAATCCAGCGCCTCGAGCACGTCTTCCCCGAAAAGCTCGCTCTCCTCGCGGTAGACCTCCACCGGCAGCTCGCGAAGCCCCACCCGGCGCTCCTCGCACTGGCGCACCACCCGGCCCACGGCATCGTGGGCCTGGCGAAACGGCAGGCCCCTGGCCACCAGGTAATCCGCCAGGTCGGTAGCCAGCAGGAAATCGTCCAGGCTGGCTTTCATCGCCTCGACATCGAACTGCAGGGTCGATACCACGCCGGTGGTGACCGCCAGCGACATGGCCAGCGTATCGAAGCTGTCGAACAGCGGCTCCTTGTCCTCCTGCAGGTCCTTGTTGTAGGTGGAGGGCAAGCCTTTGAGCGTGGACAGCAGCCCAGCCAGATTGCCGATCACCCGGCCGGTCTTGCCGCGCACCAGCTCCAGCGAATCCGGGTTCTTCTTCTGCGGCATCAGGCTGCTGCCGGTGGTGAAAGCGTCGCTCAGCCGGACGAACCTGAACGGCGAGCTGGCGTAGATTATCAGGTCTTCGGCCAGCCGGGACAGGTGTGTCATCGCGATGGCCGCCGAGCTGATGAATTCGGCCACGAAGTCGCGGTCGCTCACGGCGTCCATGCTGTTGGCCGAGATGCGGGAGAAGCCGAGTTTTTCGGCCAGGAACCGGCGGTCGATCCCCACCGAATTGCCGGCCAGGGCGCCCGCGCCCAGGGGCAGTTCGTCCGCGCGGCGCTGCACTCCGCAAAACCGGCTGCGGTCGCGGCCGAACATCCAGAAGAAAGACAGGAGCCAATGGGCCGCGCTCACCGCCTGCGCCTGCTGCAGGTGGGTAAAACCCGGCATGATTGTCCGCACGTGGCCGCGGGCCTGCTCCAGGAGCGCTTTCTGCAGCCCGTCCAGGGCCGCGTCCAGCTCGCCCACGGCGCGCCTCACCCACAACCGCATGTCAGTGGCCACCTGGTCGTTCCGGCTGCGGCCGGTATGGAGCTTACCGCCCACCGGGCCGATGATTTCGGTGAGCCGGCGTTCGACCGCCATGTGGATGTCCTCGTCCGACTC
>JAZDIG010000156.1:0-3788 GCA_043805105.1 Candidatus Glassiibacteriota bacterium
GCTGGGCCTGGAGGGCCGGATCACCGAACTGCTTGACCCCGATCAGGTAGTGCCGGCCGCCGGCCAGGGCGCGCTGGCTGTCGAATACCGGCAGGGAGACGATAACACATCGGCCCTGGTCTCGTTCCTCACCGACCCGAAGACTAAAACCGAGGTGGCGGCCGAACGCGAGTTCCTGCACGAGCTGGAAGGCGGCTGCCAGGTGCCGATCGGCGCCCGAGGCCAGTTGCAGGCCGATGGTACGCTCAGGCTCACCGGCATGATCGCCGACCTGGAAGGCAGGCGGCTGGTCAGGGACACCTTGACCGCCGCCCCGGCGGACCGGCCCGGTACAACCCTGGCGGAAAGATTGCTGGCCGCCGGAGGCAGGGAAATCCTGGCCGAAATCTACGGCCGGCAGGAGGAAGGCTGAAATGAAAAACTGGATTTTCAGAAATCACCCCGGCGCGTTCCTGCTCCCGGCCGCGCTCGTGTTTGCCGCACTCGTTTCCTGCGGCGGGAGCGGGCCTTCCGGAATAGCGAAGGGAGTCCGGGAAAAACCGCTGCCGGAGCGTGCCGCGGAAATTATCCAAGAGCGCGCCGAGCGTTATGCCGGCCAGGAAGTGCTGGCGGTCGATTATTACCGGATCTACCGGAAGCTGGCCTACCCACTGCCGGTGACCGAAATCCACCGGCCGGACTTTTTCGTCGCCGGGATCAGCAAATACCCCTGGGAAATCTGGATGACCTGGGAGCTGGAGGAGCGGATCAACAGCCTGGGCTGGTCTGCGCAGTCGAGCGGGGACGAGAGCCTGCGGAGCCTCGTGCGCCGGGACCTCGAGGCCCTGGCCGGCTGGCCGGAGTATGATGTCTGGGAAAGCCCGCACCTGTCCGGCGCGCACTGTGCGCGGATTTTGGCGAGTGCGTATAAAAACTGGCCCTGGCTGGGCGAAGAGCTCAAAAAAAAGATCGAAACTGCTCTGGGCCGGATGGTCGACGCCTACCCCGAATGGCTGAATGACGGCCGTCTTGGCCTGACCACGGCCCAGGCCATCCTCGACTCCCCCCAGCGCGCCTCGTTCGAACACAATATCCCCACGATCGCGATGATCGGCCGGGCGCTGGCCGCGCGCATCGCCGGCCACAGCCTGGCGCAGGCAATCGAAACCCACACCGGGGCTCTGGTCCAGGCCCAGCTCGACATGCGCAGCCAGGGCCACACCGAGGCGATTTCCTACGACGGCTACATCCTGGACTTCGCCGCCGACTGGCTGCCCGGAGCGCAGGAGGCTGTCCGCAGCCGGGCGCTCGGACACCCCGCCCTGAAACTCATGCTCGACCAGTCCTGGCTGATGTCGGCGCCGGGCAACGTAATGAACGTGGCGCCGTTCAACGACGTGGAGCCGCGCGAAATGCCGTTTCATGCCGGCGCGCACGCCAAGCTGCTCGGCCTGCGGGAAGACCCCCGCTCACGCTGGTTCCTGGCAAACTGTCCCCTGGAGTGGCTGCGCTCGGATGCCCTGGCCGCGCTGGCGGGCCTGCCGGATGCTTCCCGGGCTCCGGCCCCGGCCCCGGGCGCGCTCGAGGGGCTTTACACCATGGTGCTGCGCACCGGCTGGGACTCCACGGATGTGGCCGTGGCGATTTCAGCCACCGATGCCAGTGTGGGCCACATCCAGAATGACAAGGGCACGCTCGTGATCGGCAGCGGGGGGAACTGGCTGGTGGACGACCCGGGCTACCAGCAGTACGTGCCGGGGCTGGAGCGGGAATTCACCCTGGGTCCGACAGCCCACAATTACCCGGTGATCAACGGGGTCCTGCAGAAGGCCAACCGGGTAAAGAGGCTCGATTGCAGCGGCCGCGACGGAGTCCTGCACGCCGCGGTGGACATCACCGAGGGCTACGAACCGGGCCGTCTCGACCTGCAGAGGGTGGTCCGCCACGTCTGGCTGCGGCAGGCGGGAGATAAGACCGTAATCGTAGTGGCCGACAGGATTCAGGGCCGGGGGATCGAGACCGTGGACTACAACTGGCACACTCACCCCCAGGCCGCGCTCTGGCTGGCCGAGGGCGCCTGCCTGGTGCATCTGGGCCATAGCAACCTCTGGATCGACAGCCCGAACCTGCGCCTGGAGGGCAGGAAAATCGTGCGGCTGCCCGGCACGCGCGGCCAGGTAACGGTGCAGGCCCAGGCCGCCGGCAGTGACGATTGCTGCATCTGGTGGGTCTTTACATTCGGCGCCGCCCCTGCCGGAAAAAGCCTTTCGGCGGACGGACTGGTTCTGGAAGCGGCCGGCATGAAGTTTTCCCCGGAGCAGTGACCTGGAGAGACGGAGTAGACATGTACGTGAAGAAGGGTAGAATAATCCTTGTCGGCTCCGGCCCCGGCGATCCCGGCCTGATCACGGTCAAGGGCAGGCAGGCGATCGAGGACGCCCAGGTGCTGGTCTACGACTACCTGGCTCCGGAGGAGCTGCTTGGCTTCGCCCCCCCGGAGTGCGAAAAAATCTACGTGGGTAAAAAGGCAGGCTGCCATACTCTGCAGCAGGAGGAAATCAGCCGGCTGCTGGTGGAAAAAGCCGTCTCCGGTAAGACCGTGGTCCGGCTCAAGGGCGGCGACCCCTTTGTTTTCGGCCGGGGCGGCGAGGAAGCGCTTGAGGCGGCGGCCGCCGGCGTGGCTTTCGAGGTGATCCCGGGAGTGACCGCCGGCGTAGCCGTGCCGGCTTATGCCGGCATCCCGGTCACTCACCGCGGCCTGACTTCCACGCTGACCTTCGTCACCGGCCACGAGGACCCGACCAAGGAAGAGAGCGACATCGACTGGCCGAGCCTGGCAGCGGGCGGCGGGACCCTGGTGTTCTACATGGGGATCGGCAGGCTGGGCAAGATCGCCGACCGGCTGCTGGCCCACGGCCGGCCGGGGAAAACCCCGGTGGCGGTGATCCAGCGCGGCACCACGCAGATGCAGAGGACAGTGGTGGGGAAGCTGAAGGACATCGAGGAGAAGGTGAAGCGGGAGGGATTGGAGCCGCCGGCAATGATCGTGGTGGGCGAGGTGGTGGGGCTCCGGGAAAAGCTCTCCTGGTTCGAAAAGTCCCCGCTATTCGGCCGGACCGTGATTGTCACCCGCGCCCGGGAGCAGGCCTCGGATTTCACCCGCAGGCTGCAGGAGGCCGGGGCGAGGGTGATCGAGATGCCGACTATCCGGATTGGGCCCTGTCCCGACCCGGCGGCCCTGGACCGAGCGCTCGAACGTATCGGCGGCTTCGACTGGATCGTCTTCACCAGCGTCAACGGGGTCAAGGCCCTGGTGGATGAGCTTATCGCCCGCGGCCTGGACGTCCGCGCCCTGGGCGCCGCCTCGCTCTGTGCAATCGGCCCGGCCACCGCCGCGGCTCTCACCCGGCTCGGACTGAAAGTCGACCTGGTGCCGGAGACCTACGTGGCTGAATCGATAGTCGAGGCGCTGAAAAACCGGGGGCCGCTTGACGGCAAGCGCATCTTTCTGCCGCGGGCGGAAATCGCGCGCAAGGTGCTGCCGGAAGCCCTGACCGCACTGGGTGCGGAAGTAGTCGAAGCGGCGGTTTACAGCACCCGGATCGAAAGCCCGGATAACCTCGACCAGGTAAAGCAGGCGCTGGTGGACGGCCGGATCGACGTGGTCACTTTCACCAGCAGCTCCACCGTGGAAAACTTCGTCACCCTGGTGGGGCAGGACATCGCCGGCCGGGCCGCCGGCCGCACCGTTTATGCCGCAATCGGGCCGGTAACTGCGGAAAAGGCGGCCAGTTTCGGACTGAAACCGG
>JAZDIG010000157.1:0-3566 GCA_043805105.1 Candidatus Glassiibacteriota bacterium
AGTCATGTTCTTCCTATTTGGGCAGGATTACTTCGACACGTTTCTAATTCGTCCCGGTTTAACCGCCTATTGTAAATTGCCGGATTGATTTATAGAATAATATAGTGATCCGGGACAGTCGAGGGAACTATTGAATCGACCTGACGAACGCAGAAAAGGGATGATCCGGCTCGGACACGGCCTCGAACCGCACGGCAAGGCCGTTCCCGCGCTGTTTCTTCTGATTGTGACGGGTATCGGGCTTTTTCTCCGGGTCCCGGGAAGTATTGCACAATCCACGCTCAAAGGAAAGACGGCCGCCATGCAGATAACCAGTCCGGCATTCGCCAATGCGGAAACGATTCCCGACCGCTTTACCTGCAAGGGAGCGGACGTATCGCCCGCTGTCGCCTGGGAAGGACTGCCCGCCGGGACGAAAAGCCTGGCCCTGATTTTCGACGACCCCGATGCGCCGATGGGCACCTGGGTCCACTGGGTAGCTTACGACATCCCGGCCGGCCGCAAGAGCCTGCCCGAAAACGTTCCCGGCAGCCGTAATGAGATCGCAGGCGGAGGCCTGCAGGGGACCAACAGTTGGGGCCGGATCGGCTACGGCGGCCCTTGCCCGCCCAGCGGCACCCACCGCTACTATTTCCGCCTTTACGCCCTGGATAGGATGTTAGAGCTGAAACCCGGCGCCACCAAGTCTCAGGTGGCCGCGGCCCTGGAAGGCCACGTGCTCGGCGAGGCGGAATTGATGGGACGCTACTCCAGGCATTGATTCAGCTCGTCGGTGGCCCCCTCGTATTCTAAACTATACTCTTGATGTATCCGGGGTATATTGATAAAAGCTTGGCGGTTTGTTAATTACCGGCCAATTGGACAGCCGTGCTGGCAAGCGGATTCGGTGCGGATTGAAGTTTTTTCGAATGAAGTATGGATATATTTCCGAAGTAGTATCTGACTGAGGCCGTTTTCAACTTGAGCGCAGTTGGAGACTGTCCGGCAGAGCTGATGCTAAAGGAGCGTGTAGCAGCCTCGCAATTTCCATCGTAGCCCACGGAATGATTCCGATGGCAGGCAGGCCATTTCGAGGACGGGTGCGGGGAAAGGTGTGGAGGAGTCCTCGAAGGCGACCGCCGATGGAGCGGCGGGAAAGACTCGAAGCCCGGATTAACTTTGTTTTCCTTTGGTTACAAAGGAAACGCTTTTGGTTCTTTTGGCGACAAAAGAACAAATAAGCCTTTGGAAAGTAAATAGATAGACTCCAGGACAGAATTCCAGTTGATATTTTCCCACAGGAATTCCTGACCTTACTCCACCGGCCAATCAAGCCATCACGGATAACCGCGATGAAAACTCCGTTCCTCGAGGAAGTAGACCGTCAGCCGCAGGCCCTGCTCGAGCTGGTGAAATTTTACCGCGACCGGGGCCTCGGCCGGCTGGAGGAATGGCAGGGCCTGCTCGAGCGTTCGGACCGCCTGGTGTTCTGCAGCATGGGCACCAGCGAAATCGCCCCCTGCCTGATCCGCGACCGGCTGGCCGAATCCGGCAAAACCGTGGTGCTGGACGATGCCGGCGAAAGGCTTCACTACCTGCAGGAGCCGGTCGAAAGTGACGTCTTATACGTACTTATCTCGCAGTCCGGCGAAAGCGCCGAAACGAAGAAGCTGGCCCAAAGACTTGCTGGCCGGGTGACGCTGGTGGTCCTGGCCAACGATGAAGCGAGCACTATGGCCCGCCTGGCCTCGCTGTTCCTGCCGCTGAAAGCCGGGGCCGAAAGATCGGTGTCGAACCAGACCTACGTCAACACGCTGGGACTGCTCTACCTGATGGCCGGCGGCCGGAGCGAAGCCCTGGAACGGGTGGCTGGCTGGCTGTCCCGGCCGGTGGATGAAGAGCGGGTGGCGGCCGCGGCCGCCTGGCTCCATCCAGCCGACAGCCTGCATTTTATCGCCCGGGGGCCGGCCCTGGCCGCCGCGCGCCAGATGGCCCTCACCTTCATGGAAGGCGCCAAAAGCCACGCTACGGCCTTTACCGGCGGGGCTTTCCGCCACGGCCCCTTCGAGGTGCTGGGACCGGGCCACCGGGCGGTGGTCCTGGCTCCCGATGGAAAAACCGGTGAATTGACTTCGGCAATGGCGTTGGAAATGGCTCAGCGGGGAAGCCGGGTGGTGCTGATAACGGACATCGAAAAGACCCTCGGCCACGAAAACCTGCTGCGCCTGGAAGTAGCCAATTTCGGCGAAGAACGGCTGTTCCCCCTGGCGATCGCCCAGGTCCAGAATTATCTGCTGTACCACGTGGCCAGGCTGCGGGGGTACGAGGCGGGAGTGTTCAGGATCGCCAGCAAGGTGACCACCACCGAATAAGCCGGTCAGGCCGGGGCGAACATTTTCAGCAGGTTGCCATCGCTGTGGCGGCAAGGTCTCGCGGAGCTGACTAATTCCCGGCGCAACTGGGCATCCCGCTCGATCCGGTCGATGTCATCGCCCAGGCTGCGGGTGTTGCGCATGTTGATCCCGAGGTAGGAATCGCTCCCCGCATGGACGTCGTGGAAGATCTTGACCGGGAAACGGTCGGGGGTAACGGCGGTCTGTTCGGTGAAAATCTGCTGCAGCTTACCGCGGAAGTGCTTCGAAAGGCTCACCTTGAGCAGGTTCACGTCCGGTTTGTTCAGTTCGCCCAGCATGATCTGGATGGTGCCTCTCAGCAGCTTGAAAAGCGAAACCTCGTCCATCACGCTTTCCACCACCAGCTCCTCCTCGGCGTGGCTCTCCCCTCTGGGTCCGGGCGCGCCCTGGCGAAACAGCAGGATTCCGCCCGAGACTGTGAAATTGACCAGGCCGGCAGTGATCTTCAGCTTTTCCTGTTCGAGTTTTTCCTTGTCCGTGATCCGGCCATCGGCGAGATGGCGCACCAACGGTTCGCGGAAGACTTCCCTCACGTCCACCACCCTGCGCTCGAAGGTATCCCTTTCAGCCTTGGCGACAGGCTCTCCCTGGGCAGGCAACTGGCCTCCTCGATGGTTGCGGGCCACTCCGCTCGAACGTATCTAATTCACTGGTATTTAAGAAGTTATTGAAGCAGCACCTTCAATTGTACATTGTTTTGCCGTCAATTGTCAAGTTTTTTACCCCCTCGAGCCGTCCCGCAGATTTCCGCCCCCTGTCCGGGCCCGCCACGGCCGCCATGATCGGCACACCGGCCAATCTCATTGACATTCAGCATTTTAGAAAAACTTGTCAGGTAAGGATTATTCTTTATATTTGTACCTCTTTAAAGCGGGCGAACACGAGGTTCGCCCCTACGGCTGGCTTGGGGAGGGCTGGCTCGAAGAGGAGCTGTGGGGAAATCTCAGCGATTACACTTCGAACATTGACGAAACGAACAGCGGGGCGACGCGAAGCCCGAGAAGCAATTTCAGAAGCGAGGAGGCGAGGTGCACATCTACGTTTGCGTCAAACAGGTTCCGGACACCGAGGCCAGGGTGCAGATCGGCGAGGACGGCCGGTCGATCGAGACCCGGGACATCAATTTCATTCTCAATCCCTACGATGAGTTCGCCGTGGAACAGGCCCTGCTCA
>JAZDIG010000158.1:0-8616 GCA_043805105.1 Candidatus Glassiibacteriota bacterium
CGCCCCCTTGTTGCCGATATCGGTGGCGCCCAGGCCGCCGCTTGAGAGCCCGCCCAGGTGACGGCCCGGCTCGATCAGCACCACGGTTTTGCCCAGGCCGATTGTCTGCACGGCCGCTATCACTCCGGCCGAGGTGCCGCCGTAGATCACCACGTCGTAGCTGTCCGGCCCGATGTTTGGACCGCAGCCCGATAGGGCCAGAACCGAGGCGATAAACAGTCTGAGGCTGATTTTCATGGCGGGGTTACCTCCTGATAAATAGCTGAAAAGATACCGGATTCAGGCCTGTATTATTCAGGCTAAAGCTCAACCGTGCCGCCGGTTTTGGCGGCCCGTTCCACCGCCAGCAGTACTTCCAGGGTCTGGACGGCGAGTTCGGCCGAATTGGCCGGCTGGCGGCGTTCGGCTGCCGAGCGCGCCAGCTCGAAGATCCCGGCCGACCAGTCCACGCCCGAGGCTTCGAAGGGGCCGGGGCTGCCCTCGACGTGGTCCCACTGCGATGAGTCCCGGCGGGATATTTTCAGCTCCCCGGCGAACGCCATCATCGACCCCAGCGCCAGCGAGCCGTCCGTTCCCTGGATTTCGAGCCCGTGATGATCGGTGTTGGAATTGGCGAAGCTGAACGCGATCCTGCCGATCACCCCGCTGGCAAAGCGCAGGAGGGCCACCCCGTGGTCGAAGACCCGCACCTTGAATGTGCGGCCCGCCAGATCGGTGCGTTCCGGCAGGGCCACGTCGAACATACCCTGCACCGAGTTCACCCGGCCGAACCAGTCGAGCAGGAGCGACATCGGGTAAGGTCCCACGTCCAGGAGCGGCCCGGCGCCCTCGACGTAGAACTGCTCGGGGTTCGGATGCCAGGTTTCCACCCGGCCGTGGAACATCTCCGCGGTCACCGAAACCGGCCTGCCGATCCGGCCCTCGGCGATAAACCTCTTGACTTTCCGCTGGTTGCCGCCCAGCAGGATGAACGGAGCACAGGCCAGTATCACTCCGTTTTTCTTCGCCGCTTCGGACAGTTCCCGGGCCTTGCGGACCGAGAGGGCCAGCGGCTTTTCGCTCAGCACGTGCTTACCGGCCGCCAGGCAGCGGCTGGTGATTTGTTCGTGGGCGGCCAGCGAAGTGAGGTTCACCACCGCATCCACGTCCGGGTCCGCCAGCAGGTCGTCCAGCGCTTCGTAAAATTTCCCGCCGAATTTGGCCGTGAACCTGCGGCCTTTTTCCGCGGTCCGGTTCCAGGCTCCGCTGAATTCCACTCCTTCCTTATTCTCCCGCCGCCGGAAAAAATCGAGGTAGAAACCGGCGATATCCCCTGTGCCGGCCACCGCGAACCTGAATTTCGCACTCATTCGGGACCCCTTCCGCTGTTATTTTTCCCTGCCGGCCCAGTCGACAATCACTCCCATGAAAGCGCTGCGGTTGGCGTAGATATCCGCGTAGACTTCCGGCGCCCTCTCCGGCGCGATCCGGTGCGTGGTCAGGTCGCCGAGCTTGATCCGGCCGCCGGCGATCATCCTGAAAAAAAATCCGGTCAGCTCGCGCTTGCCCCAGCGGTAGTAATCGTTGCCGCGCCAGGGCGGGCAGGCGCCGTGGGCGCCGACAATGGAAATCGAATTGGAGACCACGTCGTGGGTCAGGGTTTGCAAGCCCGGCCTGGGTACATCGCCGATCAGGCCCAGGCGGCCGCGCCTGCGCAGCATGTGCTGGGCCGCATGGAAAGCTGCCGGGTGGCCGGTGATGTCGAAAACGAGGTCGGCTCCCCGGCCGTCGGTCAGCTCCCTGACCCGGGCCACGGCCTTGTCCGCCGGGGAGCAGATGGTTTCGGTGGGGCCATGCGAACCGGCGAGCTCGCAGCGGGAGCCGAGGGGATCGACCGCCACCAGGTTTTCCAGGCCGCAGAGTCCCAACAGCCTCACCGCCAGTTGCCCCAAGGGCCCCAGGCCGATCACCACCGCGGTTTCGCCCATTTCCGGCCGGGACTCGCGGATCCCGTTCTGGACGATGATGTCCAGGCAGAACCAGGCCGCCTCTTCCGGGCTGACACCGGAGGGCACCGGGTGCACGTTGTCCGGCCGGTCGATAAACCAGGCCCGGTGCGAGCTGGTGGAACACACGATATCCCCAGGAGCCGGGCTTTCGACTCCCGCGCCAATGTCCACCACTTCGCCTACGCTGCTGTAGCCCGGTTCGAACGGATACTGGATCCAGGCGTCCCAGGCGCTGCCCTCTTCCACTTCCCGGCCGTAGCTGATCATTTCCGTGCCGATCGAGACCAACGAACAGATCGACCGGCAGCGGATTTCACCAGGCCCCGGACTCGGACAGGGCTGCTGTTTTACTACCATCTGTTTGGGCGCCGTATAATAGAAGACCCGGTTTTCGACTGGTCCCTGGGGCATAGGTTCCTCTTGGTGATACAGGTGTCCGGCAAACGGCGAGGCTCTTTTTCGGCGAGTTTCAGTTCGGCCCGGAGCAGTGCTTTCGTACCCGGAAACCGAATCCCGGAGGAAAAATTAACACAACCCGTTGTCGCCGGCAAATTGAAAATTGAAGCGGAGAGCGTGAGGGGGAATTCAGTAGTGGGCAGAATTCAAACCAGGAGTATTCTCCTCCCAAACAAGTCTTAAGGCATTTTCAGATGAGAAGATAATTTTCTTGCCACCAAGCCTATTAATTTGCCGTTGTTGACAGTGACCCAGCCCATGCGATCAAAGAACTCATTCATCAGCCTCAACGTCCTCTTGAATAGGCTATCAGCTAATATGAGCGGGTATATTAGGGTTCTGGGTCTGATACCTCTGGATCTAATGGCTTCGGAAAAAGACAGCTTTATATCCTCTGCCATACTGGGTTCTTTAGCTGTGCCTGATGACCTTTTTAGAAATCGTAGAAATTCGTTCAATAGAATTGCTGGTGTGGTGTATACTAACCAGGAACCCCAAGTCTCGATGATCTGAAAATTAGCTTGCTCAAAAAAATTACTGAGCTCCTCGATCGTATAAGTATGGATTGTATAAGATTGGTTCAAGTAACGTAAGGTGGCATTCCGCAGGAAGGAGTTACGAGAATTGGGCACATCCATTACAACAAATCCGCCTGGTGCGGTTATACGGAATATCTCTCGCGCCGCTAGATCCGGATAGTCAAAATGTTCGAATACAGTCTTGCCGAAAACCAAAGGGAAAGTGTTATTTTCAAAAGGCAATGACGTTACGTCTGTAACCGAAAGAGTAAATGGATCAAGGCCGTTTGCTAAAAACTTACGGCTTGCCTCTGAAATGGCGGCCTCGCTGAAATCCACGCCATATGGAACCATCCCAAACTCATTGGCTAACCATAGGGAAGTAGTCGCTGTGCCACAGCCTACTTCCAATATTGGAGATTCTGTATTCAAAGATGAGGCAAAGCGTAAGAGATGGCTGAAATACGGCAATGACCTCATTCTTTTTTCCATTATAGGTGCAATGGATTTATCAATGTCCTTCTGGTCCTCTGCTTGTTGCTCTGTTCCAAATTTGCTTCGATAACTGGAATCCCAGGCGCCTCGAGAAACTTCACCGAAGCACTGTGCCTTATCTAAAAAAGTTACCAGACCGCTTTCTGTAAAAGATAATTGCTCCCTGCTTAATCGTTCTCCTGTGGCCTTATTGATATAAAGCAAATATTCACTCATATACTGCCTATTTCCCTATATCTA
Organism: Candidatus Glassiibacteriota bacterium; assembly: GCA_043805105.1. GTDB lineage: Bacteria > Gemmatimonadota > Glassbacteria > GWA2-58-10 > GWA2-58-10 > JAZDIG01. Next base: position 3,698 of record JAZDIG010000158.1, read on the forward strand.
ATGTACATGATAAACTGCTATTTATAACTCCTTTGAACCATCCATTAATAACCGCCTAATAGCTTTAATATTACACTTGGAGTGCACTCATAAGAATTTCATTTCAGTCTTCATTCTTTCTTTTCAGTAAATATATCCTGTATACAAGGATAAGGGAATCCATATTTAAGATCACCAGATTTGGAAAGAATGAATACGGAATAACAACCAGAGTTACCGGCGGCCTGCCCCTGATAGTCATTCGATCATAATAATTTCGTGGATTTCGAGTTTTGGCAGCGTAATCCGGGCGATCCCTTCCGCGAAGCTGAACTGAAGGTCCCTTCCCTCGGGCTCGAGCCTCACCCGGCGCGGCCTGGCGCTGCAGCGGACCGCCACCTCGAGCGGCCCCACCGGCGGGACCTCGTCGAACACGTGCACCTTTTCATCCGCGTGCGGCCCGGCTGTATTGACCAGGTTCACCGCCAGCTTCCCGCCGATCCGGTTGACCACCACGTCCACGTAACGCGAGCCTTTGACTTCCACCAGCGGCTCGGGGAAAAGCTCCCGCACCAGGGCGTTCAGATAGTCCCGCGCCACCGCAGTCGCCGCCTCCAGGTAGGCCTGCCCGAAATCCAGGTAAGTCGCCGCGATCCGGCCCTTGCCGTAATCGGCGATAGAGCCCGCCACGCGGTAAGGGCCCAGGTAATCGTTGTCGGAATAGATCCGGCCGAAAGCGGTCGCACCCTCTCCCAGCTCCACATCCTGGTAAAAGCTGAGAAGCCCGGCCAGCCAGCCGGACTGATCCAGGCCGTTCCATCTTTTCACAGCCGCGCCGGCAAGCCTGACCCGCAGCTCCTTTTCAAAGAGGGCCGCGGAACCGGGCCCTACCGCCAGCAGCCGGCCGCCCCGGGCCACGTAAGCCAGCAGCGAGTCCCTGAATTCCGGCTCCAGGTAATTGCTTTCCGGCACGATTATCAGCGGGTATTCATCCAGGCGTCCGGCCATCTGGTGCTCCTCGACCACCTCCACCGGGTTCTGTGAATCCAGGAGACACTGAAGAATCCCGCGGACACGGGCGACTTCCGGTCCACGGTGCGAAAACAGACGTTCGCTGTTGCGGTAGAAGTTCGCCCGCGAGAACAGGAGTCCGACCTGAGGCACAGGCTGAGCTCCATGGCAGAATTCCCGGCGCTCGCGGCAGAATTGCGCCACCCGGCCCATCAGCTCCATCTGCCAGAGCCTCACCGAGCCGTCCCGTTTCTGCGGAAAATAGGCCTGGAACCCGCCTCCCAGCGAAATAACTATGGCGGCTTCCTGCTCCAATTGCGGCACCGACTTGGTGCTGTATTCGGTATCCGGCACAGTGAAAGCCCAGGCCATGAGGTCCCAGGCTTTGCCCTGGTGCACCATGCCGCGGCCCTCGAAACGCGCGGTGTTGACACTGTTGCGCAGCGAGTAGTCTCCGGAGATGAAATCCACCTCGGCTTCCACCGGCTCGGGCATCATCGAGCTGTAGGCCCAGTTGCTGGCCACCTGGAAATCCGGCTTATACCGATGGATTTCGGAGACGTAGTGTTTGAGGTAATCCCGGAAGCCCTGCCGGCAGAATTCGGTGTACTCCAGGTAATACGGGTCGCCGGGCTGACGGGGAATCGAGGTGATTCCGGTTTCTTTCCGGAAAAGCTCGAGCGCCCGGTCGCTGTAGTCGTGCGCCACGGCCCAGCAATCGCCGTCAATCCAGATACCATCGACGCCGTATACGTCGATCAGCTCCCGCACCTGGGGGATCAACAAACTGTCCGCGTAGGGGCCGAAGACCGAGGCTGCCTGGGGGTCGGTCCGGCCGTTCGCATCCACCAGCGCCCAACCCGGGTGATGTTTTACCGCTTCCGCGTCCCAGACCCCGGAGTAGTGCATGTAAAGCGCCACACCGCGTTCGGCGGTCACCTCCCGCCAGATCCGCAGGGGGTCGCGTACGAAACCCGGCGCCGGGTAACCGACTTTGGTGGGATAACTCGAGAGTCCCGGGTGGCCCTTGCAGTCGCATTGGACGTAGTCCGGGTGGACCTGATCGATGATTTTTTCCACCATCTCCCGGTTGACATCCCTGCCGACCTCGGTGCAGTCGTAACCGGCGTGGAAGTCGAAATGGATGCCGATAAAGCTGTCCTTGCGCTTGAGACGGGCCGGGTAATCGCCGGCTGCCGGACCCGCTACGCCGGACAAAGGAACGGTCATAAGCAGCAGGACCAGAGTCAGCGCTCTTGCAATGCGTCCGGTCATCTTGAGCTCTCCTATTGTATTGCAGCGGAATGACAGGTGCTGGGACTATTATTGAAAAGATAGGTGCGGCTCTTGCTTTTATCAATGACTACTGGGGCCGGCTCAGGATTCTCCGAGACCTGGCTGGCGACGGGAAAGAGGGAACCGATGAGTGGCAGTTGTCCCTTCTGCGATAAGGACCGGGCAGATGATAATCATTTAGAGAGGAACAGATAGCAAGGCGCACGAGTAGTATATTGACAGCATGGGAAATCATTGACCGGGATCGGAAAATATTGTAGGATTAAATCCCGACCTGGAATTTTCCAAGAACCTTTCCTGGGGTATATATGCCCAGACAAAAGAAAAAATCGAATCAATTGGATAAAAAACGGCTTGCAACATATGAAGGAAAAGATATTACAGTAAACTTTTCCGATTATGTTGAAGTAAAATTGTCTACGGAACAAGTTTTGCTATCATTTTGCCAAAGGAACCCGGACGATCCTGAAAATAGGGCTGAAGTAATTTCTCGTATATACATGACCATTCCGCACTACGTTAGGTTTGTGAAATTAGGGCAAGAAAATCTTAAAAAACTCCAAGAATTAGGTATTTTAATTCAAGGAGAGGAAGAAAAATGATTAATGCGACAATAAAAAGAACTCAGAATCCTTTTTATAATAAAGGAGTATTAAGCACGGCTCCAAGCGTGCATGTTACAGTATTCAAAGTAATCCCCCGAGACTTTGTCTATTATGGGAGGGATACTACATTGGAAGCACAAAGACCACATCGCTTAACGATGCCTTCGCCGAAAGAATTAAAAGCAATGCCAGTGGCAAACCGAAAAATATATTTAGAGATGTCCGCAAGGGCAATGAAGAATGCATATGAAAACAATCCCGAGCTAACCGTATTTACAGCGTTAGATGACGAGGATTTTGTTGATGAGGCAGTATAACCGGGGAGAAATTTGGTGGGTAAAATTGTTTCCTACAAAAGGGCGAGAGATGGATAAATTGCGCCCGTGTGTAGTTGTGAGCAGCGACTCTATTAATCGTTATGCTTTTTTGAGGATTATAGTTCCCCTTATAGAGTGGGATCGGAGCTTTTCAAGTTCATTTTGGATGATAAAAGTTAATCCCTCCAAGCAAAATGGCCTTAATAAGACTGTTGCTGCTGATGCCTTTCAAATAAGATGCGTGGATGCAAAAGAACGATTTACAAAACTAATAGGAACATTAGAACCGGCTTTACTTGAAGAGATTGTAGCTGCTTCTGCAATCTGTATAGAAAGTACCTGAATAATTACGTAACTTATCAGCCGCCTTCGGGCGGCTTTTTTGTTTCTCTACGGCCGTGACTAAAAAGGGAGGGCAATCTCCTCCCTTGACACTTCATTCAAAAAGCCCGAAAAACGCCTCTTTTTGACCTTGCCGGTTGGAAATACGGTTGGAAAATTGCTTAGAGGCAAATGAAAAAGGGCCTGCCGAACCGCGCAAACCCTTGTCAACAAATGGTCGGGGCGGCCGGATTCGAACCGGCGGCCTCCTGCTCCCAAAGCAGGCGCGCTAACCGGACTGCGCTACGCCCCGGACCTTAATCGGATGAGGGAATATTACCCGCCCTCGGCGGTACTGTCAACCCGTTCGGCCGGCCCCTCTCCGGCAGCCAATTCCTGGATGTCCGCAACTTCCACCCTGGCGCTGTGCCGGGTGACGGCGAACATCACTCCGCCCGCCAGCCCCACTAGGATGCCCACCAGCGAGGCCAGCAGCTGGGTGGTCACCGCCAGGCTGCCCGCGGGGTCCACGGCGACGATCGAGGCCATGGTGGCGAACAGGAACCGGCCCGTGCTCTCCCGCACACCCAGCCCGCCGAAACTGACCGGAACCACCGCAGCCAGGGCGATCAAAGGGACGAACAGCAGGAAATAAACCATGCCGATCTCGAAGCCGATCGCGCGCGCACACAGGTAGTGCACGGCAATCCGCAGGAACTGGATCACGACCGACAGCAGAAAGACCTGCAGGCCCAGCCCGTACTGCTTGCGGTAGGCGTGAAAGAACTCGTGGCCCTCGCGGAACTTATCCCGCAGCCCTTTCAGGCTCACTCGCGCCAGCAGCACTTCGTACAGCAGACGGGTGATCCGGCGGCTGAAAAGAACCGCGCTGGCCGCCAGAAAGATCAGGAATATCGCTGCGATATAAACCAGGATGTCCGTTTCGACGGTTTCGCCCCAGAATATCAGGGCCAGGCTCGCCCCGACCGCGAAAAGACTCATCACGAAGAAGCCGGCAAAGCGGTCGACGAAAGTGGCGGCCAGGCCCTCGCGGCCCTTGCGCTCCACCCGGCTCACCGAATAGACCCTGACCACGTCGCCGCCCAGGGCGCCTGGAAGGATGGTGTTGAAAAAGAGGCCGATGAAGTAGAGGTTGAGCGCCCGGCTGAATGCGAATTCGATTCCCTGGCCCTGCAGCAGTTTCTGCCACTGGTAGGCGCCGACGAAATTGCTGATGATGAAAACGACGATAGCCAGCACGATCCAGAGCGGACTGGCCGCGAAGACCGGGCTGAGGTCGTGCCGGGTGAACACCCAGTAGAGCAGCGCCAGGGTGACCCCGATTTTGGCGAGGGAGGAGAGGAATCGTTTCAAGTGCGCTCCGGAGGCA
>JAZDIG010000159.1:0-8742 GCA_043805105.1 Candidatus Glassiibacteriota bacterium
CGGCCCCGGGACCGGCGTTAATGGGCAGCGAGGGGTAATTGGAAGAACAACTCGGCATGAAAAAATTCATCGTGGTCATCAGTGCGCCCAGCGGCGCCGGGAAGACCACCGTGATCCGAGGGATTCGCGAGCGCGATCCGCGTTTCGCCTACTCGATTTCCGCCACCACCCGCCCGCCGCGCAGCACCGAGGTGGACGGCAGGGATTATTTCTTTATTTCGGAGGCTGAATTCGAGCGCTGCCTGTCCGGGGGCAAGTTCGCCGAATGGGCCGTGGTGCACGGCTGCCACTACGGTACGCTCAAGGAGCAGATCGACAAGCAGATCGCCGGGGGACGCTACGTGATCATGGACGTGGACGTGCAGGGCGCCCATCAGTTGCGGGAAAGCTATCCGGACGGGGTCTTCATCTATCTGATCCCGCCCAGCATGGCTGAACTGCGGCGGCGTCTGTCCAGCCGGGGCACCGAGGACGAAGCCGCCCTGCAGACCAGGCTGCGCAACGCGGAAACCGAGCTCAGGGACCTGCCTTCGTTCGGCTACCTGGTGGTAAACGACGAGGTCGAGGAGACCTGCCGGCAGGTGGTGGAGATCGCGGAGGCGGAAGGGCGCAGGATTTCACGGCTCGGCGATCCGCTGAAACTCGTGGCTGAATACCTCGGCGCCGGCCAGGTCCCCGGGAGGAAACCGTGAAACACATCATCCAGGGCCGCAACGTTCTGCTGGGACTGACCGGCGGTATCGCCTGCTACAAGGTTTGCGACCTGGCCAGCTGCCTGACCCAGCTGGGCGCCTCGGTGCGGACGATCCTGACCGAGAACGCCGCCCGTTTTGTCGGGCCGGCCACTCTGCGCGCCCTGACCGGCAACCCGGTATACACGGCTACTTTCGGCGATGTGGAGCCGGGAGGCCTGGACCACGTCCGGCTGGCCGGGTTCGCCGAGATTCTGGTGATCGCCCCGGCCACGGCCAACATCCTGGCCAAAATGGCCCACGGCCTGGCCGACGACCTGTTGTCCACCACCTGCCTTTCCTGCCAGGCGCCGATAGTAGTGGTGCCGGCCATGGAAACTCACATGTGGGAACATCCGGCCACGCGGGACAACGTGGCGCTCTTGAAAAAGCGCGGAGTGCGGATCCTCGAACCGGAAAGCGGAAGGCTGGCCAGCGGAGCTTCCGGGACCGGCAGGCTGCCCGAGCGGGAGACGATAATCGAGCTGATCGCCCGGGTGCTGGGCGAACGCCAGGACTTGCACGGCCGGACCGTGCTGATCACCGCCGGGCCCACCCGCGAATACCTCGACCCGGTCCGGTTCATTTCCAATCCTTCCAGCGGCCGGATGGGCTTTGCCCTGGCTCGCGCGGCGGTGCGTCTGGGTGCCAGGGAAGTCCACCTGGTGACCGGCCCTGTCTCGCTCGCCACTCCGCTCGATGTCGTCCGCCGCGACGTGACCGGCGCAGACCAGATGCTGGCCGCGGTGCGAAAGCTTGCCGCCCGGGCCGATCTGGTGGTGGCCGCCGCCGCTGTCGGCGACTGGGCGCCGGTGAAAACAGCCGGGCGCAAGATCAAGAAGACCGGCCGGGGCGGCAGGCTGGCGCTCGAGCTGCGGGAAACTCCGGACGTGCTGGAATATCTTTCGAAAAAGCGAAAAAAGGGCGCGGTGGTGGCCGGCTTCGCCGTGGAAACTGAGGCGGAAGTCTGGGGCGCCCGCGCCAAGCTCGAAAAGAAAGGGCTCGACCTGGTCGTGCTCAACAACCCGCTGGAAAAGGGCGCGGGCTTCGGCGGCGACACCAACCGGGTCACGCTGATCGAGGCCGGCGGTGGAAAGGTGGATCTGCCTTTGATGTCGAAGGACGAGCTGGCGGAGCGGATACTGGAAAAAGCGGCTCAGCTGCTGGGCAGTCAGGGCCGGACGAGGCGGAATGAGCGCTAAGGATGAGTTGTGGGGCCTGGCGGCGCAGTTTCTCCGCCAGCTCGAAGAGTCGGGAGAGGAATTCGTATTCAGGCACGACGCTCCGTTGCGCTACGCCGAGCCGGTCGAGGCCGGGACGCTTGAGTCAACAAGCGAGGCCGGAAAAGGCGAAAGCCTGGAGGAGTTCGGCGGCCGGATTTCCGGCTGTACCCGCTGCCGGCTGCACAAAAGCCGGACTAATTTCGTTTTCGGCTCGGGCGACCCGGAGGCCGACCTGATGTTCGTGGGCGAGGGCCCGGGCGCGGAGGAAGACCGCCAGGGCCTGCCGTTCGTCGGCGCCAGCGGCCAGCTTCTGACCAGGATTATCGCTTCGATCGGCTTCAGCCGCGGGGAAGTCTATATCGCCAACATGGTGAAATGCCGGCCGCCCGGCAACCGCGATCCCGAGCCGGATGAGATCGAGACCTGTTACCCGTACCTGCTCACCCAGCTCGAAATGATCCGGCCTAGGGTGGTGGTCACGCTGGGCCGCCACAGCGCCCAGTTTTTCCACCGCGCGCCCGGCGCGCCCATGAAGAGCCTGCGCCAGGTGGTGGGCGACTACGATGGCATCACGGTGGTAAGCACTTACCATCCGGCGGCCCTGCTGCGCAACCCCCAGTGGAAGAAAAGCTGCTGGGAGGACATGCTGCTGGCCCGCCGGGTCTACGACCAGCAGGGCGGGCGGCCCTCCAGCGGAGAAGTGTACCAGCCGGGGAAGAAATAGCGCCCCCCGGATTCAAGCGAGGTAAGTTTTGGCGGACGAAATAACTAAAGCCCTGGGCGTGGACGCCGAACGCAGGACGCCTTTTGCGCAGGATGCGGAAGTCAGCGTGCTGGGCGCGATGCTGATGGACCGCGAGGCGATCGGCCAGGCGGCGGAGCTGCTGGACGAGAGTTGCTTTTACCTGGACTCGCACCGCAAGCTCTATCGCGCCATCATCGCTCTCTACGAAAAAAGCGTGGTGGTGGATCCGGTCACTCTATCCGACCAGATGAAGAAGGACGACAGCCTGGAGGAGGTGGGCGGGCTGCAGTTCATCTACGAAGTGGCCAACAGCGTCCCCACTTCGGCCAACGTCGTTTTTCACGCCCGGATCGTCCGCGAGAAGGCCATGTTGCGGCGCCTGATCGAGAGCTGCACCTCCATTGTCCGGGAGTCCTACGAGCCGGTCGAGGACGTGGACCGGATGATCGACCAGGCCGAGGAGCGGATTTTCCAGATTCAGGACTTCCGGCTCAAGGAGGGGTTCGCCGAGGTCAAAACGATCATCCACGAAATAATCAGCGACCTCGAAGCCCGCTCGCAAAGCGGCGAGAAGATGACCGGCCTGCCCTCGGGATTCCGCGACCTGGACGAGCTGACCGTGGGTTTCCAGCGCTCCGACCTGGTGGTCGTGGCCGGCCGGCCCAGCATGGGCAAGACCGCGTTCTGCCTGAACGTGGCTCTCTCGCTCGCCCTCGGCACCCGCGAGCACCCCGAGCCGGTTCCGGTGGCGATTTTCAGTCTGGAAATGAGCAAATCTCAGTTGGTCCAGCGGCTGCTCTGTTCCCAGGCTAAGGTGACGATCAACAAGATGCGCCGCGCCAAGCTGACTGACCTGGAGTGGCACAACCTGACCCAAGCGGCCAGCCGGCTGTTCGAGGCGCCGATCTTCATCGACGACACTCCGGCGATCTCTGTGCTGGAGATGCGGGCCAAGGCCAGGCGGCTGCACAAGAAAGAAAATATCGGCATGCTGATCGTCGATTACATGCAGTTGATGCACAGTGCGGGGCGGATCGAGAGCCGCCAGCAGGAAGTGAGCCTGATCAGCCGCTCCCTCAAAGCCCTCGCCAAGGAATTGATCATCCCGGTGGTTGCGATCAGCCAGCTTTCCCGGGCAGTGGAAGGGCGTACCGACCAGAGACCCAAGCTTGCCGACCTGCGTGAATCCGGGGCCATCGAACAGGATGCCGATCTCGTACTCTTCATCTACCGACCCGAACAGGCCGGACTTGCCGAACTGGACGGCCGCAGCACCGAGGGGCTGGCGCAGGTGATCCTGGAGAAGAACCGCAACGGCCCCACCGGTACGCGTGACCTGCTGTTCGTCAAGGAATACACCACCTTCGAGAATCTGTCTTTCCGCGAGGAGATGGAGGCCTGAGACGCAGGTGTGGAACCTCTTTCGGCGTCTGGGTGAAAGATTCATCGGCAGCTTTTTCAAGCTGGGCCAGGCCGCTTTCCTGATCGGCCGGGTGACCGGCGAGATGCCCCACCTCTGGAGCGTCCGCCAGGAAACCGTTTCCCAGATGATCCGCATCGGTGTGGGATCGCTGCCCCTGGTGGCGGTCACCAGCCTCTTTACCGGCATGGTGCTGGCCGTGCAGACCAGCTACCAGATCAAGGAGTACGTGCCGGAAGTATTCATTGCCGCCGCGGTTTGCAAGGCGACTATCATCGAGTTGGGGCCGGTGATAACGGCCCTGGTGATCTCCGGCCGGGTGGGCGCCTCGATCACCGCCGAACTCGGCACGATGAGGGTCACCGAACAGATCGACGCCCTCGAAACCATCGCCCTCGACCCGGTGCGCTACCTGCTGCTGCCGCGCTTCGTGGCGGGCCTGGTGATGATGCCGGTGATCGTCACTTACGGCTGTTTCATCGCCATCGCCGGCGGCTACACGGTCTGCCTGTACTACCTTGGCATGTCGAGCTCGTCTTTTTTTCAGGGTATGCGTCAGTTCGTCTACCCATACGATGTTTATAGCGGGCTGTTCAAGTCCCTGGTATTCGGCGGCACGGTGTCGATGGTAGGCTGCTACTACGGCTACTGCACCTCGCGCGGGGCCGAGGGAGTGGGCCGGTCGACCACCGAAAGCGTGGTGACCAACTGCCTGCTGATCCTGATTTTCGATTACATCCTGGCGATGCTGCTTTTTCCCGTGTGAGGTGGCGCCGATGGCCGGTAACGCGATAATCGAGCTCAGGGGTGTGCGCAAAAGCCTGGGCGGCCAGATAGTGCTGGACGGGCTGGACCTGGCGGTCCAGCGCAGTGAGACCCTGGTGATCATGGGACGCAGCGGAGCGGGCAAGAGCGTGATCCTCAAGCACGTGATCGGCCTGATGACCCCCGACGAGGGCGAGGTCTATTTCGACGGCCGGCGGCTGGATACGCTGAGCCGCGAACAGCTCCAGGAGGTGCGCAAGCGGATGGGCATGCTGTTCCAGGGTGCGGCTCTCTTCGATTCGATGAGCGTGGAAGAAAACGTCTCGCTGGGCCTGCGCAAGCACACCCGCCTGACGGACGAAGAGATCGAGCGGGTGGTGGCCGAAAAGCTGGCGGCCGTGGGGCTGACCGGGACCGGGGACAAAATGCCGAGCGAGCTGTCCGGCGGGATGCGCAAGCGGGTGGGGCTGGCCCGGGCGATCGCCATGGACCCGGAAGTGATTCTTTACGATGAGCCCACCACCGGGCTCGACCCGATCAACGCCGATGCGATCGACAACCTCATAATCGATACCCGGGAGAAATTCGGCGTAACCAGCCTGGTGGTGACTCACGACGTCAAGAGCGTTCTCAAGATCGGCACCCGGGTCTCGCTGTTGGACGGCGGCCGGATCATTTTCACCGGCCCCGCCTCGGAAATAGCGCATACGGACGACCCCTGCCTCAAACAGTTTGTCGAAGGCAGGGCCGAAGGGCCTCTCAAGGTACACTAACAGACTGTCCGCCCGGACGGCTGACAGCTTGCGGGAGAATCGGTCAATGAAGCCGGGAAGCCGGGAAACAACCATAGTGGGCATAGTCGTTTTCCTCGCCTTCGCCGGCGTGGTCTGGACGGTATTCTACCTTCAGGGTTACCTCGCGCGGCACAACATGAACTTCTACCACGCTTATTTCGAACAGGTGGGGCTGCTCCTGGAAGGAGACCCGGTGATGGTGGCGGGCGTGCCGGTGGGACGGGTGGAATCGATCAGGCTGGCAGACAAGCGGGCGCAGGTAAAATTCTACATCGACGCCACGGTGGAGATCACCGACAGCAGCGTGGCGCTGATCGAGGCGACGGACCTGTTTGGCGAGGCCTCGCTGCGACTGGTGATCAGCCAGGGCAGGCCGCTGCCTTCGGGAAGCGAAGTGCAGGGAGAGCTGGCGCCCGGGATTCGCGACCTGGTCAAGGAAGGCGTGCGCGTGGTCCAGCGCGCGATGCTCGTACTCGACGACACCCATCGCCTGATTTCCCGGGTGGACTCCCTGCTCGGTCCGGCCAACACGTTCGACCGCACGCTGGACAACGTGGAGGAAATTACCGCCAACGGCCGCGATTTCAGCCGTCGCTTCCAGGACTACGGCCGTCTGCTGGAAGAAACCATGGCCGCGCTGGATTCGGCGGCGACCGGCTTCCATTCGGTGGTCCAGGACAACGCACGGAACGTGGAGCGCATGATCGGCAGGCTGGATACGCTGAGCGTGCGGCTGGATGCGATGGTCACCGATCTGGAGTCCGGCCGGGGCACGCTGGGGCTCCTCCTGCGGGACGAGAGCCTCTACCAGGAGCTGCGCGACACCGCCCTGGAGGCCCGCAACCTGTTGCGCGAAATCCGCGACAACCCCGAAAAATATATCAACATCAAGGCGTTCTGAATCACGGGTGACACGGATGTGGCACGGATGGCACTGATACCATATCCCCACCCCGGAACCGGGGCACGGTATGTTCACCCTGTATCATGAGGGCCGTGCTCGTCTTGTCGAAAGAAAACCATGCCCAGGCCCCGCACAGTTTTCGAATGCACTTCCTGCGCCGCCGCCTTTCCAAAGTGGCAGGGCCGCTGCACCAATTGCGGCGCCTGGGACAGCCTGGTGGAAAAAACGATCTATCCGCAGGCGGAGGTCGCGGCCCGGGCCATGAGCCACCGCATACAGCCGCGGGACCTGAACGGGCCTGTGCCGCTGGCCGAGGTGCTTGAGGGCGGGGTGGAAGTGGCCCGGATCAGGAGCGGTATCGGCGAGCTGGACGGAATCCTGGGCGGCGGCCTGGTTCCCGGCTCCCTGGTGCTGATCGGCGGAGACCCGGGGATCGGCAAGAGCACCCTGATGCTCCAGCTGGCCGGCAGCCTGTCAAAAAGCGGCGTGAAGGTTTTATATCTTTCCGGAGAGGAGAGCGCTTCCCAGATCGGCATGCGCGCCGCGCGCCTGGGAATTGAAGGCGGGGAGAGCCTGAGTCTGTTTACCGAAACTTGTTTCGAGACAGTGGAACAGGCGCTGACCAGGGACCGGCCCGAGCTTTTGATCGTGGATTCGATCCAGACCGTTTACGTTTCCAGCGTGGACTCCATTCCGGGCAGCCTGGCTCAGGTGCGGGAATCGAGCGCGGGTTTCATGCGGCTGGCCAAGACCGAGGGGCTCACGGTGATCCTGGTGGGCCACGTCACCAAGGATGGCTCGATCGCCGGCCCGCGGGTTCTCGAACACATGGTGGACACCGTTCTATACTTCGAGGGGGACGGCAACCAGACGCACCGGATTCTGCGGGTGGTGAAAAACCGTTTCGGCGCCACTAACGAGATCGGCCTGTTTCAGATGCGGGGTGACGGTCTGCACGAGGTGGGCGACCTGTCCGGCTATTTTCTGCAGGGCCGGTCTCCGGAGGCGAGCGGATCGGCGGTGATCTGCACGCTGGAGGGCACCCGGCCCCTCCTGGTGGAAGTCCAGGCGCTGGTCACTCCCGCCGGCTACGGCACCGCTCAGCGGGTCTCGACCGGCTACGATGCCAGGAGGCTGGCGATCATGCTGGCGATTCTGGAAAAGCGGCTGGGCCTGCCGCTGGCGGCCAACGACGTGTTCGTCAACATCGCCGGCGGGCTGAGAGTGGTGGAGCCGGCCGCGGACCTGGGAGTCTGCCTGGGTATTTTCAGCGCCCTGCGCGACCGGCCGCTGGAAGCGTCCACGGTGTTCGTGGGCGAAGTAGGGCTGAGCGGGGAGCTGCGCCAGGTGAACCGTCTGGAGACGCGCCTGTCCGAATGCGCTAAGCTCGGCTTCCGCCGGGTGGTCTGCCCCGCGGCCGACCTGCGCGAAATGAAGCTGCCCCGGGGGCTCGAAGTTTCTACCTGCGGCCGGCTGGCCCAGGCCGTGGCCGCGGCTGTAAATACGGCCGGCGAGGGTACTTGACGCGGGCTTAATATACCTTATCTTGCACGGGCCGCCTCTACCGATGCCTCTATCGGCGGCCTTTTTCGTTGCTATGGAACAAAAAAGAAAGAAAAAGAGTACCCGCTGCGCCGCGCTGATCGCCGCCGCCGGCAGCGGCCGGCGGATGGGCGGGGAAGTGCCCAAGCAGTTCATCGAGGTGGCCGGGAAGACAGTCCTGCGCCACACGCTCGAGCTTTTCTTGGGCCTGCCCGCAGTGGAAAAGATCGTGGTGGCGCTGCCGCCGGATAGCGTGAAACCGTTCGAGGATTCGCTCACCGAGGCCGAAAGGAAGCGAGTAGTGGCGGTGGCCGGGGGCCGGAGCCGCCAGGAATCGGTGTATAACGGCCTCTGCGCACTCGACCCCCGGGAGATAGACGCGGTGGCGATCCACGATGCCGCCCGTCCGCTGGTCGACCGGGAAGTGGTGCAAAAGACAATCGAGCTCGCCGCCGAGGGGAAGGCGGCCATGGCCTGCGCCCCGATGCGGGACACGGTCAAGCGGGCTGAGGCTGGTTTGGTGGCCGCCACAGTTGACCGCGGAGACCTCTGGCTGGCCCAGACCCCGCAGACTTTCCCGCTCGAAATGATCCTCGAGGCGCACCGCCGGGCCCGCGC
>JAZDIG010000160.1:0-8493 GCA_043805105.1 Candidatus Glassiibacteriota bacterium
TATCACCGCCGCGTTCGCCGTGATCGGAATTCTCGTCCGCCGGTTCCCCGCCGAACACCGGCGCCTGGTCGAGGCCGGGCACGAAGTGCTCAACCATACCTACAGCCACCCGGACAACGAGCTGCTGCACCCCAATGAAACCTTCGACCAGCTTACGCCCCAGGCCAGACTGGTGCAGATCGAAGACTGCCGGAAAGCCTGCGAGGACGTGCTGGGAGTAAGCCCGGAGGGGTTCCGGGCGCCGCATTTCGGCAAGGTTATGGGAAGGGACTTCTATGGCATTCTGCGTGACACCGGCTGCCGGTTTTCCAGCTCGGTGATCGCTCCGGGAACGCGCACTTTCGGCCTGCCATTGCGCACGGCCGAAGGGATCGTGGAGTTTCCGGTGAGCTGTTGTCCGGTTCATCCTTTCGCCGTACTCGATACCTGGCACAGCCTGCGCACGCCCGGGGGCCGTCACGCGTCTCCCGGCCGGTTCAGCTCGCTCTGCCGCGAGGCGCTCGCCCTGGCCGCCGACAGTCGCGGCTACCTCAACCTCTATTTCGACCCGCGTCACGTGAGCCGGCACCCGGAAGCCGGCAAAGCGGTCGAACTGCTGGCTCCGGCCCGCCACGGGCTGCGTCTGGCCACCTACCGGGACCATCTCGCGCAGATCGAACCGGTCGGCTAATCCCGCCCGGCCTGCACTCGCCCGCCCTTAAGCCACACCTTGAATTTAATCCAGATTTCCCGGTCCTCCCCGGTAAAGGCGCCGAAGGCTTTGAGGAAAACCAGGTAGAGAATTACGAAGACAGCCGCCGCGGAAAAAACCGCCGGCAGCCGGCCGGCGATCATCCGGCCGAGGAAAAACGCGGGCACCGAGGCCAGGAGGGCGGCGGCGACCAGACGCGGAAAGAAGACAGCCAGCCCACTCTGCGCATGGCGCAGCCTGGCCGCCTGGATCGTGATCAGCGATCCGGCCGCCAGGGAAAGCGAAGTCGCTGCTGCGGCGCCGGTAATGCCGTAAAGCGGGATCAGGAGGTAATTGAGCAGGACGTTGAGGCCGGCCGAGGCGAGGCTGATTGAGAAAATCAGCCGGCTCGCGCCGTACATCGACAGCAGCAGGGTGCTGGTGCTGGAAAGGCTGAAAAACCACCTGCCCGCCACCAGCAGGGCCAGGGCTACTCCGCCCGAAGCGAACCCCGGCCCCCACACCAGCGACATCGCCTTGCCGGGCAGAACTCCCAGCAGCGAAAACACGGGCAGGGAAATGAAAAGGAACCAACGGTTGTTACTGTTGAAAGTGCGGGTGATTTCCCCGCTGTTGCCGGCGGCCTGCGCCTGGGTCACGATGGAGAGGAACATTGGGTTGAGCAGTTCGCTGCCGAGGCCGATCAGCGAGGACAGCCTGGCGGCGGCCCCGTAGACCCCAACCTCGGCGTTTGGCAGAAAATAACCGGTCATGAATGCATCGGTCGAATTCAGCACCTGGTCGACTATCGCGGCCAGAAACAGCGGCAGGCTGTAGGCCAGAAGCGGCCGTAAGTCGAAAACCGCCTTTTCGCCGCCCCGCTCGAGGACCGGGAAAACGCGAAACTGAAGCAGCAGCAAAAGGACCGCCCAGCTGATCAATTCACTGGCGGCATAGGCCCACATGGCGCCTTCCGCGCGCAGGCCGGCGGCCACCAGGAGGAATGTTCCCACCAGCCGCACCAGTGGGCTCAGCACCTGGCTCACGCTCACCCGGTAACCGATTTTCTGGAAAGCCACGATTGCCTTGACCAGCACCCGGCCGCAGATATAGAACGGCAGGCAGAGGGCGCTGATCTGAAGCAGCGGGGCCAGCGCGGGCTTGGAGAAAATTCTGTCGGCGACCGGACCGGCGCACCACCAGAGGGCCAGGCCGGCGGCCGCTCCGGTGAACAGAGAAATGGCGATGGAAGCAACAAGGACGCCTTTGAGCTTTCCACGCTCGCCGCTGCCGATATACAACGGGGCGAAGCGCGCCACTCCCAGGTCGATTCCCAGAGCGGCCACTCCGCCGGTCAGGGTAAGAGCCGAGATCCCCAGGAAGAACAGCCCAAATTCCGCCTCGCCGCCGGCCCGGGAAAGCAGTATCTGGTAGGCGTAGTTGACCAGCCGGGCAAACGCCAGACCGGCCAGGACTATCGCCGCTCCCTTGGCGACCTTCACCTGGGAACTGTCACCCGGAGAGATCATTCTTCCTGCAAACGTAAAGTGTGCGGTAGAGAAGCCAGGGGGAAAGCAGCCGGGCGGGCCCCAGTTCCACTGCCCGCCAGAACCGGCGCACGAGCGGGCTGAAGGACAGAATCCGTTGGGTAAGGCCGGCCAGCGGCCTGAACCAGTAGCTGTGCACCAGATCGTAAGCGAAAGTTTTTTCCAGGCGGAGGCCCGTGCCTGCGAGCACCCGGCGGACCTGGGCCCGGGTGACGTGGATCGTGGCCGCTGCCGGATCGACCGGTCCGGTCTCTTGGAGTCCGCTGCCGAAAAGTTGCAGCACTCTCCCTGCCAGGCGGACGTGTTCGCCGGAACGCATCTCGAAAATCAGCCTGCCGCCCGGTTTGAGCACCCTGGCGAGTTCGGCCACCACGATGGGCCAGTCGGGCAGGTGGAAGAGTACGTGCAGGCAGACGACGGAGCCAAAACAGCCGTCGGGGAAAGGAAGCCGGTAGAGGTCGCCGGCTGCGGCGGGCAGATCACGGATTTTTCCCCGCAGGTGGGTGAGCATGTTCAGCGAGCTGTCGAGGGCGGTGACCGGTACATTCCGGCCGGCCAGCCAGGCCGCCAGCCTGCCGGTTCCGGCCCCGGCGTCCAGTACCGGGCCCCCGGTGATCCGGCCGGCTACCCACTCCCGCTCGACTTCGGTATTGATCCGGTTCAGGCCGCTTTCGTAGCGCTCGTCGTAGCTCGCGCCGAATTCCTGCTCCGCGTAGCGCCGCCGCTTGATCCGGCTCGTTTCACCGGCAGGGTGTTTCGCAGTTTCGTTTTTCAACCTATCTCCACGGTCCAGACATATCCCGGCCGCCGGTGAGAGAGCGTTCAGCCGGGGAATATCAGCGGAGAGGCGCTGCCGCTCATCAGGGAAGCCACTCTGGCCGGGGGCACCGGGCAGTCTTCGCCCATCCGGTCGAATAAGTTCACCGCCACCGACATCACCTTGGAGGCCACGTGTACAGGCAGCTTAAGCTTGTCCGGTCCCAGCGAATGGAGTAACCTTTCGTGGCAGTAGATGCGCCTGGCCACCGCAAGCCGTCCCTCCGGGTCTTCACGGCCCGGGAGCTCGCTGTCGATGAAACAGTAGCCCGGCCCGTCCCTCCTGACGATCACGTTCGCGGCGTTCGGATCGGTGTGGAAGACATTTTCGGCGGCCATTTTTTCGATCGAGCGCAACACCGGTTCCACGTGTCCCGCAATTTCCAGCGGCGGGAGATCGGCCAGGCAGGTTCCATCGATGAAACCGCGGACGAAGTACCCGTCCTCGCACAGCAGAACTGACGGCCCCAGGCCAATCTTTTCCAGGGCCGCCAGTAACCGGCATTCCCGGCGGAAGCGTTCAGCCGGAGGCACGTATTTCTTTTTCTCCACCAATTTCAGCCGGAACTCGATCAGCCCGCTCGAGGCTTTCACCACCCAGCCCGGAGATTCTGCGCCGGCGGGATACACCAGATACTTGATCCCCCAGCCGCTGCCGGTGAAATAGCGTTCGAGCCTCACCGGGCTTCCCGCTTTTAGAGCGACTGCCTGCTGGATCTCACTGGCCGGAGTAGCCAGGAAGAGTTCCGCCAGCCGGAAACCGGCCTTTCTGAACAGAGACATTTCCATCAGACCCCCGCCCCGAATTTCGGCCTGTTTCGATTTTCGATCAAGGTGCGATAGAGTTCCATTTCCGCCTGCTCCATCCGGTTCCCGCCGACTTCGACCGCCCGCCGGCGCAAGGCCTGTCCCTGGCTCCGCCTGTATTCCGGATCGGCCAGCAGTTTTTCGAAAGCCCGCCGGTAGCCGTCACTGGACAGCGGCACCACCTCCGCCAGGTCGCCCACCAGCTCCGGCCGGTCTTCCCAGACCGGCTGGTTGATTACCACCGGCAGGGCGCTGGCGGCCGCTTCCAGGACCGGGATACAGAGTCCGGGGTGAGTGATTGCCTGGGCGTAGATGTCGTGACTGCGGTAGAGGTCCGGGATCTGTGCGTGTGGTACGCTCCTGACAAACCGGATCCGGTCTGTGCAGCCAGTTTCGCCGGCCACCCGGACGAGCCTTTCGTGGTAAGGGCCATCGCCCACCAGGGTCAGTCTCGCCTGTGCCAGGCCGGCCGCCGCCCGGATTATCGGCTCCGGGTCTTTGCCGGAAAACTGCCGTCCGACAGTGAGTATCCGCAGCTTGTCCCGCAGTCCTGCGGCCTCCCCGGCCGGCTGGAACCTGTCGAGGTCCACGCGGTGGTAAATTACGCTCACGCCCTCTTTCCGCCAGCGGCCGACGAAACCGAGAGGGAAGCGGTAAGCGCAGATCACCTGATCGGCCTCACCCAGGCTCGTCCGGTAAAGGCCCAGCAGCCGGTGCAAAATCTGGTAAGCGGCCCGGGTGGTTGCCAGAAAACCGGGGCCGTAAATCTTCAGGTTGCGGGCCAGATCGTAGTCGGAATGGACCGAGACCACGCTCACCGCCCCGCAGGAGCGCCCCAGCTGGACCGCCAGCCAGCCCATGAACAGCGGGTTATAGCCGCGGACCGCCTGGGGGGCGATTTTCCGGGCCAGGGATTCGGCCCTTTGGATCACCTTGCGCCAGCTGAAGAGTCCGGGCCGGCCCAGCGGGTGAATGAACACTTCGGCGCCGCCGCTCATGATTGCCGCGGCCGCCTGAGCTTCGTCGCTGTCGGCCAGGCTGAAAACGTGCACCTGCTGAAAGTAGTCGCCGGGATTGAAATAGCGCTCCCTGGTCTCCCCCTTGGCCTGGTAGCGGGAGATAGGGTCGTTGGGGATGACGATCAGTTTCCTGGTTGCGGGGCCGACGTTCATGGGCAGTTGCTGTTCCGGGGCGCCGGTACTCCGGCTCATGGCGCGGGCGGAGCGCCCCGACCCAGCCGGCACTGACGGGGACGGAACTTGAGCAGAACCTCGCGCCCGGTTTCGACCGATTCGTAGATCGCGTTTATCAGTTCCAGCGACTTGCGGCCTTCCAGCCCGTCCACCAGTCCCCGCCGGCCGGACTCGATCGACTGGACCACATTCTCCAGAAAGAGCTTGTGGCCGAAACCGTAAACGTCCGCCGGCTTCTGGCTGCAAGTCCTCCGGACCTCCTCGTCCCGCTCGCCCTCCTCCTCGAAATTCCAGACGCGGATTTCGTTGACCGCGAAACCGCCGATTTCCACCGAGCCTTTTTCGCCGAGGATCGAGATCGAGCCTTCCAGGTCTTTCGGCCGGGTGGCGGTGGTGGCCTCGATCAAGCCAAGCGCCCCGTTGGTGAACTTCAACAGCGCCACCCCGGTGTCCTCCACCTCGATGTCCACCAGCCGGGTCTCGGTCCTGGCGAAAACAGTTTCCACCCGGCCCATGCACCATTCCAGCAGGTCGATATGATGGCTGGCCTGGTTGGTCAATACGCCGCCGTCCATGGCCCAGGTGCCCCGCCAGGCGTCCAGGTCGTAATAGTCCTGCCGCCGGCACCAGCGCACCCGCACGGTGCCCAGCACCAGCTTGCCGAAACGGCCCTCGTCGAGCGCCCGCTTGAGCTGCTGGACCGCGAGATTGTAGCGGTTCTGCTTCACCACGAACAGCTTAAGCCCGGCCCGGTCGCAGGTCTCGATCATGCTGTCGGCCTGCTCCAGGGTGAGGGCCATGGGCTTCTCCACCACGATATGGCAGTCGTAGCGGACCACGTCCAGCACGTGGGCGGCGTGCAATCCGCTGGGGGTGAGCACGTTGACCACGTCCGGCTTCTGTTTTTCCATCATCTCGTGGTAATCGGTGTAGCAGGGGATACCGAGCGGTTCGGCGGCGGCGCGGGCCCGTTCTTCGATGGTGTCGCAGACCGCCATCAGCCGGGCGCCCGGGAGTTCACCGAGCGCAGAGACGTGTTTGCGGCTGATCCGGCCGCAGCCAATCAGGGCAAATCTGAGCATTAATCGATTCTCCGCTGTCTATTCCGGTTTGCCGGCGAAACGAAATTTTTCATGTCTTTTTCTGTTTTTAACTGCAGATCAGTTCGGCGATCTTTCGGCCGATGACCTGCCAGTCGTAATCCCGCACCGCAGTTTTGGCCTCGGCTCCGGCCTGGGCGAGCAACCGGCCGTCCCGCCTGAACGTTTCGATAAGCCGCGCCAGTCCGGCCGGATCCTCGTAGATAAACAGGGCCGCGGGATGCCGACGAGCGTAAAGTTTTAACTCGTGGCAGCCGGCGGCCAGTACCGGCTTGCTCCTGGCCCAGTACTCGAACAGCTTGACTGGGCTCACCCGGTCGGTGAGAGCCGCGATCCGGAATGGGACCAGGCAGAGGTCCTTCCGGTCGATCCGGCGGAACACCTCCCGGTGGGGGAGAGCTCCGGTCAGCCGGACGTTCGGCAGTTTCACCGCCCTCGGCTCGATTTCCTTCAGCCGGGGGCCGTCGCCCACCAACAGGAAGTCCACTTCCGGCAGGCGGCCGGCGGTGTCGAGCAACAGATCGAAGTCGACCCATTCGCCGAACCAGCCGACGAACCCGGCGCAGAACCGGCGGGGCTCATCTCCGGCGGCCTCCTGCCCGGGCAGCCCGGCCAGGTCCACGCCGTTCGGCAGCAGGACGCAGTTCCGGTTATACCGGCGGACCTCCTCATAAAGCAGACTGCTGGTCGCCACGCAAGCCGCGGCAAGAGTTGCCGTGGCCGGTAGGAAGAGCCTGATCGCCAGCCAGCGGACGAACTTACCGGCCAGAACGTCCGGCCGGTCGGCATACACGAAAAGGGTCCGGCGGCGGACAATCCGGCACCAGAGCAGGGCCAGGAGGCAACCCAGGGGATAATAGGTAACCACCCCGCCCCGCCGGCCGCGGACCACCGCGGACAGGTTTCGCAGCTCCATCGCGATTCCGTACAGCACGCCGGTCTCGAGCCGGCTTTTTCTGCGGATGACTTCGACACCGGCCGGAACGGGGTACGAATCGCGGTCCTGGAACGATGGTTTGGCCGCAGCGCGCGGTATCACCGGATCGATCCAGACTACCCGCCGCTCACGCGACAGCCAAAGTGCAAGTTCCGGGCCGTGGCCCTAGACGCTGCCCCAGACCACTGGACCGATCAGCGTCACGGTATCCCTGCGTTCAGTTTCCCTGCCGTCTGTCACGGACTCTTTCCGCTGGTGAATTGGACAGCGAGCGCATTGCCGGCGGCTGGCCCGGCGGGAGTCTTCAATTCCTCACCGATCACCGGCGCCCCGGTCGAATCAAAATAAAGGATGCCGACCTGCGCTACAACTGTTTTGGCTTGGCGCAGTGCAGTCTGCCATGAGGGATTTCTTGACTTGCCGGGTGATGTGGATTAATGAAAGGCCTGGAGACGAAGGGATGTTCATCCAAATAGACTGGTGCGGAGCAATTCAGTTGCGACCGGCGGTCAATTCATGACTAACGAAACCGGGGGAACCCTAAGGCGGCGGGGAGCTTACCTGGTGATCGGCATAATCAGCCTGGTCATCAGTCTCCCGGTGCTGAACCACGGCTTCGTCAATTACGATGATTACCAGCTGGTGGTGACGCCCGGCCGTGAGGGACGGCTGGCGGTCACTTACGCCAACCTGACCGACAACCTTCTGCCCGATCCCAAAAGCTCCTACATCCCGCTGCGCTCGCTCCTGTTCATGCTGCTTTACAACCTCGGCGGAGGTTCTCCCTGGCTTTTCCATCTGGCGAGCCTAACTCTTTACGTCCTGGTCAGCCTGCTCGTTTATGCGGTGGCCCACCGGCTGCTGGCCTGGGACGGTCACGGCGCATTGCCGCCGGCCGGGGAGCTTTCAGCGGGTAATTTCTGGCCTCTTTTTGCTGCCGCGCTTTTCTGCACCAGTCCGCTCAACGTGGAGAGCCTGGCCTGGGTATCGGCGGTCAAGGACCTGCTGCTGGCGCTTTTCTGGCTGGCCTGCCTGCTGAACGTGATGCAGGCGGAACAGGCTGGAGAGAGTAAAAGGAAGCTCAGGCTGGCCCTGCTCTTCTTCGTCCTGGCGCTGACTGCGAAACCGGCCGCAGCCCTTCTGCCTGCGGTGGTTTTATCCTGGTACGTTCTCAGGCCGCGCGCTGCAGCGCAAGCGGTTTCCTACCGCCGGGTCCTAACTGCGGCTCTGGCGGTGATCGCGGCCTATCTGTTTTATCTTTACCCCCACCTCCAGATGCTGGAGATTTACCGCCACGAGGGCGGGCCCGGGTCGGTGGCGGCCGGGGCGCTGTCCGTATTCTGGACCTACCTGGGGAATTTCCTCCTGCCGACCGGGCTGTCGGTCCGCTATCTGGTCAAAGTGCCGCTGAATTTTTTCAATC
>JAZDIG010000161.1:0-2995 GCA_043805105.1 Candidatus Glassiibacteriota bacterium
GGCTGGCCGCCCTTGGGCGACTCGAAGTGGGCAACCGGGTGACCGAAGTGATTCAGTACGTCTGCGCCTACAGCCGCCTCGAAAAAGATTTTCTCGGCCGCAAGGACTGGCCGTCCATCGCGGCCGGTATCGTGCTGACCGGGGTGCATTTTCTGCAAAGCGAGTCGGGAGTTTTCAGTTATCCCCAGTCGTTCAAGCTCGCCACCGACCTGCTCAACGCCCGCGCCTTCGGCGGCTGGCTCGATGAAACTTCCGTGCACGCTCTCAGCCGGTTGCTCGGCCTGGCGGACATCTTCGACTTCTACAAGCAGATGGTGACTCTTACCGGTGAATGTCCGTACCATTCGGCGGCCCCTTACCCGCTGACCGGATTCAAGAGCCCGACTATCTTCGTCTGCCGCCATACCCGCCGGGAGTGCGAGTACCTCGAGGGCTCCCACGGGGCGGTCAACCTGGTCAAGCCTCTGGGCGACTTGCCAGCGGGAAAGTACCATCGCTGTAACCTGCTCACGCCCAAGCTGATGAACTACTACGAAAGGCATTACGAAGAAATCAAGCTCAAAAAAACGTGACGGGATTCCCGGAACAAAAACTACCGGCTCTTTTTCGCTGATGACGGCGAGGCGGCGACCGAACAGGTGCGGGACAACCTGCCTGACCTGATACTCCTCGATGTGGTGCTGCCCAGGCTGAACGGCCTGTCCTTTCTCAAAAATCTGCGGAATACTGAAAAAACCAGGAACCTCCCATGATGATTATTTCAGGGGAGATGATCGATGACTGCTTCAAGCGGGAGGGCCTGCACCTGGGCGCGGCGGAATACTTGGGAAAACCGGTGGACATGGATTACCTGCTGGAGAGAGTCGATGCGCCGCTGGGTGCATGATCCGGGTTGATTAGTAGGGCCTGAGCGGCTTACCCTACTTGAACAATTCGTGAATGATTATTATATTTATTCGCGATTAATTTCCTGTCAGATATTGAACCGCCGCCGGGAGATCCACAGATGGAAGTTCAGATCAATTATCCCGCCGTTGTCACCGCAGTTATCGTAACCCAGATTCTGGGAAGCCTGTGGTACTCTCCGCTCTTGTTCGGCAAAGCCTGGGTCGCAGCCGTGGGAGTGAGCGAAGAAAAGCTCAAGGAAGGCGGAGTGGCCCGGGCTTATGTCGGCGCGATAGCGGGTTCGGCGGTGATGGCTTACGTGCTGGCGCACTTCGTGGATTACACGCTTTCCATCACGGTGGCCGAAGGACTCCAGTGCGGCTTCTGGCTCTGGCTCGGCTTCATCGCCACCACCGCCGCGGTAAACTCTCTTTTCGAAAAGCGCCCGCTCAGGCTCTACCTGATCAACCAGGGCTACCATCTGGCTTGCCTCCTGGCAATGGGAGCCATCCTGGCGGTCTGGCAGTAATTCCGACGGTAGAGCACCGCAGCCGCAGCGAAAATCCTTGACAGAACCGCCTGTCCCCCGATTTTTGAGATCCGGAACTCAAGAGCTATCCCTCTACCGGCCGCGTGAAACGGGAATCCGACCGTCAAATGATAATTTCATTCGGCGAAATCCTCTGGGACGTTTTCCCGGACGGCAGGCGGCTGTTGGGCGGCGCTCCGTTCAACCTCGCCTGCCGGCTGGCGCTGTTGGGCCGGCGGAGCCTGGTGGCAAGCCGCCTGGGCCGGGACGACCCGGGAAAGAGGGCCTGCGAAGAGGCCGCTGGCCTGGGCGTGGACACTTCCCTGGTCCAGTGGGATGCTGAATTGCCTACCGGCACGGTGCGGGTGAGCCTGGACGAGGCGGGCCGGCCGGATTTTTTCATAGTCCCGGAAGTGGCTTATGACCGGATCGAGCCGGCCGAAGCGCTTTTGGAAGCCGCCGGCCGGGCGGAGTGTATCTGTTACGGCACCCTGGCCCAGCGCACAAAAAAGAACCGTGACACCCTGTGTGAGCTCCTGGAGGCCGCAAGCTCCGCTCTCAAATTTCTGGACATCAACCTGCGCCGGGACTGCTACGACAGCCGGACCGTGACTTCTTCCCTGGAACGCGCGGGCCTGGTCAAGCTGAACGACGATGAAGTGAGGGTGGTGGCTGGAATCGTGTTCGGCAGGGAGCTTTCAGTGCCGGAGTTTAGTCGCCGGGTAACGCTCGAATACGGCCTGAGGGCCTGTCTGGTGACATTGGGTGAAAGAGGGGTCTTCGCCGCGGAGGCCGGGAGAGGGCAGGTCTATGCGCCGAGCTACCTGGTGAAGGTGTTGGACACGGTCGGTTCGGGTGATGCTTTCAGCGCTGGCTTCATCCATTCCTGGCTGAGGGGCGGTTCCCTGGCCGAGGCTTGCGATTGGGGCAACCGGCTGGGCGCTCTGATTGCGGCCACGGCCGGCGCCACCGCCCGGATCACAACGGAAGAAATCGAGCGGATCGGCCGCAGCGGTGAGAGGATTATCGATCCAGCTTTCGAGGAGTTTAAGGCCAATTAAAAAAGGGCGGGGAAAACCCGCCCTTTAGTTTTGCTCTCCCGGGTAATCGCCCTCACACCAGCAGGTATTCCCAATCGCCGCTGAGCGCCGAACGCTCCATCGCCTCCAGGGCCGCAATGGGCTGCAGGAGGCTGGCGTGCGTGCGCGGCTCCTGGCCGGTCTGGAACATCTTGACTATGGCTGAATACATGTAGAGCGTGCCTTCCTCATTTTTTACCCGCGGCTCGAGCTTTTTCATGCCGTCCGGCTGAGCGACCCAGGTGTCCCATTGATTGACCGGG
This sequence comes from Candidatus Glassiibacteriota bacterium, assembly GCA_043805105.1. Classification (GTDB taxonomy): domain Bacteria; phylum Gemmatimonadota; class Glassbacteria; order GWA2-58-10; family GWA2-58-10; genus JAZDIG01. Next base: position 2,757 of record JAZDIG010000161.1, read on the forward strand.
ATGTAAGTGACGATCAGGCCATCGGCGTACTGGAACTGGAAGGTGACGTTGTCGCCGTTACGGGTGGCCCGGACCGCCTCGACCTTGTCCCCGAACAACCTGAACATCCGTTCCATCGTGTGGATCCCGTAGAAGAAGATGCCGCCGTATTTGCTTTTGATGTCCGAGGGGCCGGTCAACACCACGCTTTTTACATCCTTCAGCCCGGCGGCTTGGACCACCAGGTCTTCCAATTCGGG
>JAZDIG010000162.1:0-5416 GCA_043805105.1 Candidatus Glassiibacteriota bacterium
TAACAGTCAACCTCGTCTTCGGCATGGGCGCGATGAACTAAACGCAGTTCCCCATCCCGTTCGGCGATCTCCCAGTTTTTTCGTGTACAGGTGCAGTGTACCTGCCACAAACGGGAAATCTCGTTTCTGCTATTGGGTCCGTTGTACTCCAGCTTCCAGCCCTGATCCTCCTGGTAGGGCAGCCTCGCCAGCGCCGCGCTTTGCCCGATCCGTTCTTCTATCCGGCTGAATTCGCCGTCGGCGAGGACTTCTCCGAGGTGGGCTTTTCTCCGTGCCAGCTCGATCACCTGGGGACACAGTCTGACGAACTGGCTCGAATAGCCGATTATACGCCACTGGTCGTCAAGCATCAGCTCCGGAGCATTCATCACGCTGCGGAATTGGTTCAGCAGATCGCTCTTATGGTAAAGCTCCGCCCGCCAGCGTTCGAACAGGGAAGAAAGCTTTTTCACTTTGCGGCTTGCCTCCCGGCCCTTTTCCACTTCCCCTTCAAGAAACCGGATTTTTTCTTCCAACTCTTTAATTCTCATTTGTCCCCTTATGCTCTTATCGAGCCGATGTCATAGTCTCCCCGCCCTTGTACTAACACAGTAGTGTGGATTCATGGAGCATTTGATTTTATCAAATCCAATGAACGCTGTCTACTACTACTTGTCGATTAGATGACCGGTCGCTCTGCCGCTCCCGCGAAACCCAGCTCACCCAGGAGGAGCAAACGGTGGTCGCCGCCCATTCCGGGACAAACGGCCTGCAGCAGATTGCCGGTATCGGTCCCGGCCTGCCGGCGCGCAGCCGGGTCACCGTGCTGATCGAGGGCGAAAGGGGTACCGGCCACACTCACTTCCCTTTCAGAACGGTCCGGATCGGTTTCCTCTTTGAGATTTTTTGTCAGTATATGAGAAAGCGGCTCACCCTGTCCATCAGGTAGGCCGCTTTTATCCGGAACCGGGAACGGAAACCGGACCCGATTACCGACATTATGAGCGCTATTTGAATGAGAGCGAATTCAGAGAATCTCCCGACTCCCTATAATATGCCGCAATTATTATCAGAACCGGCCTGAGAAATCTATTCCTTGAACAATTACATCGAGGCAAACAGGATCACCATCGGCAATACGAACATCGCCACCGCAAAAACAGTGACAGCGGCTGCGCTGAAAAAGGCTTCTCCCTCGACCATTTCACCCATCATCGCGCACTTGCGCTGAACTGCGTAGTACAAACTTCGTACGACCATCAAAAGACCGATCCCATAAAGCGTAGAAAGAAGAGTGACCACCATATCAGGGCCTATGGTCGAGGGGTCCGTTATGGTACAGACCATCGCGATCAGTCCCGTAGCCTCGCCCAGAATCAACATCGACACGATAATGTCACCAGATCTCGCCAGAACCACGATCGATTTCTTCGCTTCCTCTACAGTGATCTCCTTTGCAGTAAAAGCGGTCTTCAGGGCATTACAGATACCCGATCCCTGAGTGAAAAACAGTATTCCAAAAACGGAACCGCCGGCTACGATTAACAGCGAAGTTATATCGAGGAAACTGATCACTGAGCCGGCTGTCTGTACCGCAAAAATGGACATGACGATAAAAAGAACGGCTGCGACTGTAAATCCGATCGCCTGTTTTGCGGGCTTTATGTCTCCGGTTTCATTGGATACCGGACAAAGCTTGAGCTTGCTGGTTGCAAGCAGTGAACATATTGCACCGATAAGACCATAGAAAAGAGTCAAAAAAGCGACGTAGCAATTCGGCCCGAGAGTATCGGGATCGTTCATCGTCTGCAGAATAAGGACAAAACCGATAGCTGTTCCCCAAATTCCGCAAAAAAGACTGTAATTGCCCAGTGCTTTATAAATCTGGGTCAGTAAGACAAATTTTGTGCGCGATATTTCCTGATTACGTCTGAACTGGAAACCGATCGCGCCGCCGATATCCGCCGGAGAGAAAGACGCAAAGAGCAGAAGCAGCGATCCGCCCAACACGATGGCTATGCTCGGGATATCCACCCAGGACGCAACACCGGTAAATCCAGCCAACCCGGCGATTATAAAAGCACACATCGCCAGAAACCACAGCATCCCCTGGACCATTGTCACACCTCCATGATAGAGCATCAAAGGGACTATTATGAATAAACAGGAGTAGTCTGATCCTCATGCCGGCATTTGCCGTAATGGTCGAGGAAACGAGCGGGTCAGACATTCAGAATATTTCAGCGAGAATCTGAGAACCAGGGGCGGACTAAACGTGGCTGGCCGTACCGGAATACTGAATTACCTATCTGTTACATTGATTATCACTTTTCCCCCTTAAAGTCAACTGATAATCATTTTACAATTAAATTTCATGAAATGGCGGGCTTTGCCTGACTGAATGTGTCCGGTCCATTCTTCGTGATGGGCAGTCTCAAGTTCGCAGACTTTTTAAATATTCCTGATTTTCTTTGATCCATTTTCGCGCCAGAATGTAACCGCCGGCACGGTACTTTAGCCTCCATTCGCGGCCGCGGGTGTAGGCCCCGGCCAGGCGTTTCCAATTGTAGAAGCGCTTGGTTTCCCGCATGATCGTCCGCTGCATTTCATAGGCGGAGCACTTCGAAGGTTCGGCCACCACGTGCATACCGTCAAAATATCCCCAGTCGCGATGTAAAAGCCGGTCCTTGAACTCATTGTAAGAGACTGTACCGGGAAAGGGAGTCAGGGACATGATCTGGATGGTATCGATGTTGTTTGCGATTGAATAGTCCACCATCTCCCGGACAGACTCCGGCTCGTCATCTACGTTCACGACAAACATGCCGTGGATGCCGATATCGTGGTCATGCAGTCTTTCGATGCAGCGTCCGATGGCTTCGAGGTCATGCGCCTTGCCGTAGATCTTCAGGGTTTCCGGGTTGACCGATTCGATGCCGACATACATTATCCGGCAGCGGGTCTCCTGCATCAGGCCGAGAAGCTCGTTGTCGGAAGCGGCCCCCACGCACATCTCGCCCGACCAGGTGAACGGCACGGCTTTCCGGGCTATCATCTCACGCAACAGGGACTTGGTCCGTCTCGGAAAGGCGCAGAAATTGTCATCCCCGAAACAGACACTGCGGTGAAGGACCGGCTTGAGCTCCGCGATGACCTGCTCATTCGATTTGAAGCGATACCGTCTGCCGAAAACGGAGGTCACACTGCAAAAGATGCAATCGTGGGGGCAGCCGCGCGAAGTCACTATGATCGGAGGAATCTGGCCGGTGCCAAGTTGCGGCGATAGCGAAAAATCGGGTGACGGAAGGTTTGCATAGTCCACTAAATCCGCGGGGCCCGTGTAATGAACGTCACCCCCGGGAGCTCGATAAGCCAGACCGCGGATAGCATCCAGCGGTTCCCCCCTGGAAAAAGCTTCAACGAGGGCCGGGAAACTCACCTCGCCCTCGCCGATCACCACGCAATCGCAATGGGCCAGCGCCTCCTGGGGCATGAATGTGACATGCGGCCCGCCCATGACCACCAGTGTGTCACCGTTTTTCTTCAGAGAATCCGCAAGCCTGTACGCTTCGGGTATCGTGCACGAAAGGGAGCCTATCCCCACGATGTCATACTGCCGGAGTCGGTCTTCATCCACCGCAGAAACGGCCTGGAACCACAGCTCGCATTCATGACCGAGATTCTTGAGGATCGCTCCGATAGTAGGGAGCCCGACTCTGGGGAGGTAGGTCCGGCTATATACATTTGTCGATGGTGAACTGGTTTCGACCAGCCCTACTCTAAGCCGCTTGATAGCTTTTCCCTTTATCGCTGTTTCCCGCCGCAACCGAAAAAAATTCCAGCTGCCTGAATTCGCGCCTGGCGAAACTTTAAAAAACACCCGAAACTATCGGACTTATTCGAAATAATCTGTCACCAGAAACTGTACCACTAAACAATAGATAATTCAAGAGCGCAGAGTGCGGGCAAGGACAGTATAATTGAAGGCTTTCCGGGCGTTGTTTATGCTTCAGGACTGCAAGGACCATGGCCGGGGAGACCTTATGGGCCGCTGGTAAGGGAGATATCAGTCGGGTACGAAACAGGGGGCGATAAAAAAGCCGCCCTTTTGAGGCGGCTTGGGAACTGGATTAAGAGATCGTCTTAAGCCAGCAGGGTCATAACAGCCACAGCGAAGTAACTGATGCAGAAGAGAGCCGTGAGGCCGATCAGGTCGATTCTTTCCTTGGTTGTCATTTTTTTCTCCAGGTTGATTGATTTCAATTTCTGTCTCTGCCTGTTAGGACGCGGTATAAGGGAGAATGGTTTCATTTTTCAGGCGAGTCGAACCGGGAACGGCGAGGGGACCGGGCCCTGCAAAAGAACGGGGCAAACTTCGCAGACCATGAGCGGGCCGGAGTGAACTATTTCAGAGATCCTGCGGATCGGAAGTCCTGGCTATCAGCCGCACCTGCCATCACTTTCCGGTCACTACGCTTCTGATATCAGGGATGATCCTTTTTTTCCGGGTATCCACCACGATCGGGTTGCCATAGTTATTATTTCCATCTATCGGATAAAGCACCGCCAGGCTGTCCGGTGACAGCGCCCGGCTCAATTCACTCAGTCCCAGAACGTATCTTCCCGGCCCGGCCGGCTTCAATTCCACACTCCTGCGCGAAGCACCGGGAGCCACCAGATAAAGCGAATGAATCAGCAGGTCCGATTTCCGGCTGGAGATTTCAATCCGCCTGTCCCGCTTCAAATCCACGTCATAGAGGCACTGGACGCCCCATTGCCAGGTGGCATCGTTGTACACCCGGAGCCGATGGTCCCCTATCGCTAAGCCATCCCGGGTCGTGTAATCGAATTGAATGGTCGAATATCTCTCCGCGCTGGTTTTCAGATCGTAATAGGACAACACCACAAACAGACGAGAATTTTCCCTCAGTCCGTTCACTACTTCAGCGGCCAGGCTAAGCTGTATTTTTTCTGTATCGAACACCTTCAGGCACTTTCGACCCACCGTCTCCACGATTCTTCGATTATCTTCCAGCCAGGCCGGATTTCCGATTTCCAAGCCCCACTGGACTATTTCCCCCGAGTTTTCGACGACAAAACCGGCCGCCGGAATTTCATCCTGGACGAGCCGGCTATCAGAGGACTGAAAATCCTTTATCTGGCAGCGGAAATCCTCCCCCCGGATTTCCATGTCCGTAAACAGCGGCCCGTAAACATCCTCCGCGGCATGGCTGGCGTACAGCAGGGGCCGGATCAGGGGATCGACGTGTTCAGCCGGCGGCAGTTGGGCCGGCGCAAAGCTTTTCGACAGCACGTTCGCCACCAGCCTGGTATAAAAATACGGGTCCCGGCTCAGGCCGAACGGCGAATCCGTATCGCCCTCATAATAGTATCCCGGCTCGATCGCGTGCCCCTCGTGGTAGTCGTTCCACGATTT
>JAZDIG010000163.1:0-3766 GCA_043805105.1 Candidatus Glassiibacteriota bacterium
GATGATAAGAAATAAAGAACGGTTATCAGGGAAACCCGTTGCAGATCCTTTCGTAATAGCAAAAGCAAAAATTAATAATTGTATCGTAGTTACGAACGAACATTTCAAACCAAATGCTGCGACAATTCCAAATGTATGCCACCATTTTAGAGTAAAATGTATGAATCTTGAGGCTTTTATGGAAAGTGAAGGCTGGACTTTTTAACCGATAATTTTAAACTTCAACTATTCGCAATCAATACTTCCCTTCCTTCCAGGCTGTATCGAAAGCAACCAAAATTTTTTCCGGTGGGGTGCCATCCTGGATGTTGTGGATGGTGGAAAAGACGAACCGCCCTCAGGCTTGAATATTTTTACTTGTTCTGCAGCACGGGATTGCAGTAGGGTAAACCAGATAGCGGATAAATAAAGCCTCTGCGTGTAGTTGAGCGCCGGGGCTTTTTCCTGTAGGGGCGGTTCGCGAACCGCCTTGGCAGGGTAACGATAATTATTCTGGATTCCAGGTGTTCCCAATAGGGCGGACACGGAGGTCCGCCCCTACGCAAGATTGTGCCGGCCGTAAGTGCGCAGCCTGCTGCGCCCTGTATTTTGAGGGATTCACCTACCTGGGCGGGGTGTGTATAACGGGCGAACACAAGGTTCGCCCCTACGGCGGACAAGACTCCCCTTCAAAATTTCAGCGTTAGCCGCCGCGGCTCGGCCCCGCCGCAGCTCACAGTCAAAACGTTCGCCATCCCCTCACCGCCGAAAATAAACGAACACCCGCCCACCGAACTTTCCACCGCTTTCGGCGCCCTTTCGCTGTAAAAATCGATGTCGCCGCCGGTAATGACATCCGCCGCAAACGTATCCGGCCCCAGCCAGCCGAACTTTTCGAACACCCCGGCCGGGTTGAACATCCCGGCCAGTCCGAGCGGAGCCACGCCCCGGTCCACCGGGCTGACCGTGTAAATGTAAAATCCGAACTTCTCCAGGCTGATTTCCAGGCTGTCCCCGGCAGTCATGATCCTGGGCTGGTCCATCACGTTTGAACGGACTGCGTATTCTGTTCCAGGGTCCAGGCCGTGGATCATCCCCGGGCCGATCCAGCCGGTTATGGGCCCGTCGCTCGTGTAGTTGGCGTGGAAGGCCCCCAGCAGGTACGTGCCATTGCCGTTGGCGTTGAACACGGTCAACAGCACCGGCTCGGTTTCCGGGTCGCGGAAGAGGATGCCGGCGGTGGGACGGGGCACGCCCCTGGGCCGCAGGACCCGGCCGTCCGGCAGGGCTACCCGGCGGATGAGGCTGATATTGTGCTTCGCCGGCTCGTCTGAGAGATAGACCGGCCCGCCGGAGATCACCCGGCCGGCAGCGTGATACGCTGCGGCCGGATGCACGCTCTTCCACATGTCCCAGTCCGGCCGGATAATTTCGCCCCAGAACAGCGAGCTGAAGGCGTTCTGCACCAGATGCGGGCCCCAGCTCGAGGCGCTGTCCGGGAAAAAGTCGGTGCTGGTGCGGGTGATCGAGCTGCGGCGGTACTGGTAGAGCGCATCGTGGACCATCGACATGCAGTCGATCACGTTCCCCGGCCCGAAATGAGCGGTGGCGGACTCTTCGAGGGCCCGGATGTACTGCCCCATCACCTCGGTCATCGGACCCAGGCCGTAGGTCATGTAGGCCAGGTCGCTCTGGTTGTCCACCTTCACGCCATCGATCCCCCTGGTCGACAGATAGGCATGGTAATCATAGAAAAAGGCGGTGATCGCTTCGGGCCGCGGCACGTTCCAGCGGCCCCGGAGGTCTTTTTCGTAGCGCGGGGGAAACGGCCGGTTCGACCTGCCGTCGGAGGCGTACTGCGGGTAGCGGGACATCGCCGCGCTCAGTGAATCGATCCCCCGCCAGTAGCCTTCCAGGGTGTGCCAGATCAGGAAATAAGGGGTCCCGTAATCGCGGGTCACCTTTTCCACCAGCCATTCCAGGCCGTGGGGGAATTTTTTCGGGTCGGGGCCGAACGAGCGGAGCAGGTTGCCGTCCGGGGTGCGGTCCTGCCAGCCGTCGTCCAGGAGCACCCAGCCCAGGTTGACTCCGTCATCCTCCAATGAGCCAATCCCGGAGAGAAACTTGTCCTCGGAAACTCCCTGGAAAAACGCGTACCAGCTCGCCCAGCCCAGCCGGTCGATCCAGGCCGGCTCGGGCTTTTCCTCACGCAGGTTTCCCACTCCCATCCGCCTTACCACCGCACTGAATGCCCGGTCGATCAGCTCGTAGGGGTCATCCCCCAGGGCCAGGTAAACCCCGGCGAGGCTGCAGCCGAGAGGGCCTTCGGCAAGGTTGTTGTCCGCCGTGATCGTGAGGCCGGCGCTGTCGCCTTTGAGCGTGAGCCGGAAGCCCTGGTCCAGGATCGGCAGCAGGATCCCGTAGCGGCCGTCCGCGCGCAGCCAAAGAAGCGTTTCAGTTTCTGCAGGCACCGCCGACTCCTCGGCTGGCCAGGCCGGCCGGGTCCACCAGGGTTTCATCCGCCAGAGCGCCAGCAGATTTTTCCTGCCGGTAATCCGGATCCCGGTCCAGTGCTGGATACCCCGGCCGGATTGGTCAGTTGTCAGGGCCAGGAAGGCTCCGCCGGATGTGTCCACCGGTTCGGCGACTGTCACCCCGGCGGGAAGTCCTTCGAGGACCGGAATCGAACCCAGCTTCAGTATCCCCTCGGCCAGGGTCCAGCCGCCGTTCTCCGGGACTGCGCTGCCGTTTCTATCGCCGCAGGCGGCGGCTGCCAGCAGGATGAGGGTCATTATGATCTGCGCGCGCATCATACGGACTCCTTCACACGTTTATACATTACCTTAATCAGTCAAACATTTCGGGAGGTATGGCTTTTTTTATAAGTCCCGCCGGGTTTCCCTTTGTGAAATAGAGATAGAACTATTCGGAGAAAATATCAAATGGATTTTTGTCTTGGATTGTATTCATTGCCCCGGCAAAGGCTTGTTTGTTCTTTTGTCGCCAAAAGAACCAAAAGCGCTTCTTTCATAACTGAAAGAAGCAAAGGTTATTCCTAACATTTGAGTCTTTCCCGCCGCTCCATTGGCGGTCGCCTGTTTCGCACTTGAAAAACCAAGTGCGAAACAATGGCCTGCCGACCTCCAGCGCTTCGTACAAATCACGATGGAAATTGCGAGGCTGCTGCACGCTCCTCTTGCATTGACTCGGCCAGCAAGTCTCCGACTCCCACCGAGATGAAAACGAGATCGGCCCAGCTGGCTGGTCGGTGGGCAACAAATAAAATATACAGCCGGTATCCGCGCCGCAAAACGGAAAACCGGCGGCCGGAATTGCTTTGACTTGACCGGCCGCTCTTTTTATAAATTGATATGAATTTCTCAGAACGGATTTCCCGCCGGCCTGTCTCGACCGCCGGCTGTCCTCGCTGACTTTCATCTCGAACCGACTTCCACCGGAGGTGATCATGCGCAATTCCCTGTTCTGGACTGCCTGCCTATTAGTCGCATTCCGCCTGCCGCTCGCGGCCCAGGAGGCCGCCAAGGATGAGCTGAGCCGCGGAATCGACTTCATCGAAACTAAAGTCTACAGCGAGGCAGAGGACGCCCGGCTGCTCAAGCTCTACGACGGCCTGCGGGTGGTGGACGTTTCGGACGGCCTGCACATGGCGGGCCTGCCGGGCCAGTGCCTGGTGGATGCCTCGATCCAGCCGGCCTGGAAGAACTACGAAACCCTGGGCCATCAGTTCCGCGGTATCGCGATCACCATGCGCTACGTGCCCACCCAG
>JAZDIG010000164.1:0-10331 GCA_043805105.1 Candidatus Glassiibacteriota bacterium
CGTCGGGGGCCAGGCTGACCGCCTTCTCCAGGCTGGCTATCCCGGCGGCCAGGTCGTTGCGCACGCGGGAGTAGGCCAGGCCCAGGTTGCGGTGCACGATGGGGAACGATCCATCCAGCTCTCGGGATTTTTCCCAGTACCTTATCGCTTTGTCGGGCTGCCAGTCGAAATTGAGGTTGCCGAGATAGTAGGCGGCCCTGGCATCCTGGGGATTGTTCTGCAGGGCGCTTTCGAGCACGGCGTAGGATTCGAGCCGGAAGGGGAAGACCAGGTCGGTGGGCTGGGCCGCTGCCGACCGGTAAAATTCGGCGGCCCGGCTCCGGTCGCCTTTCTGCTGGTAGTAATAACCCAGGTAGTACCAGGCCATCGCCTTCGAGCCATCGGTGAGGCTCGGCGCATCGGTCACTCCGCCGGCGTTGTAGGCCCGCCAGGCGCCGGTATCCAGGGCCAGGTAGCGCTGCAGCACCTCGGTCGCCTCGTCCAGGAGCCCGCAATCGCCGTAGCTGACCGCCAGTTCGAGGAAGGATTGCAGGGAGCCGTGCATGCGGCCGGTCAGCGCTTGCAGCCGGTCCTTTTCCTCCTGAGCATTGCCTTTGGCGCGGGAGGCCAGCACCAGTTCGTTGGCTGACCAGAAATCGAGCGGGTCGTCATCCTGGACTGCGGCCGCCATCCGCATGGCATCGTCCAGCTTCCCTTCGCGCCGGTGAAGAGCCGCCTCGAGGCAGCGGGCGGTGTTATTGCCGGCGTTGACCGACAGGGAGCGGTCCAGGTATTCGAGAGCGGCCTGGCGGTCTCCCTGCAGGGAGGCGATCCGGGCCAGCTCGTTGAAAGAAGAAGCATAAAAGGCGCTGCTCCAACTCGCCTCGAAAAAGGCGTCGCGGGCGGCGGAGAGATTACCCAGCAGGCGCTGGACCACGCCCAGGTAATAGAGCGCCTCGCCGTCGCGCGGCCTCGTGTGCTGGCTGGTGATACGCTTGACCGAGCGCTGCAGGTGTTCGGCCGCCTGCTCGAACATTCCCCGCTTGGTGTAGAGGATGCCGAGAGCGGTGTTGGTGCGGTAGTCGCCGGGATCGCGCCTGAGGGCTTCGAGGTAATAGGGATCGGGGTCGATAGCCGCGTTGTGGAACTGTTCGAGCCGCAGGCCGGCAAAGTACAGCTCCTCGATGGTCTTGATCTCGGCAGGGGCCGGCGGGGGAGTCACCGGCTCCGGTTCCGGAATATTCTCCTTGGGTTTTTTCTGGTAGGAAATGAGCTCCCGGCCGTCCGAGTCGTAGAGCGCCGCCACGAGGTCTTCTTCCCTGACTCCGGCCGGCAGCTTAACTTCCCGGCGGAACGGCGAGGCCGGGCCCAGGTCTGTCCGCTCATCGAGCAGGACTTTCGAGCCGGCTTTCAGCACCTCGCGGGCGCCGTTTCTCACCGAGGAAGCGTTAAAGCCCACCAGCGCCCGGCCGCCTCCGGTCAGCTCCAGATTGACCGCAGCGTCCAGGTTGGCGTTCTTCACCCCGCCGATCTCGCGCAGCGGCCACCAGGTGTAAGTGAACTCCTTGGTTTCGTACGGCTGGATCCAACTGTAATCCGGCTGGTTGTCGCTGTAGGCACCGATCATTATTTCGATGTAAGGACCGTCGCTGTCGGTGAGGATGTAGTCCCACATCCGGCCGGCATCCCCGGGGCCCCATTCCCAGAGTTTCTTGCCGGGCACGATATGATGATCGGCCACGTGCACCAGTCCGGCGTGTTTGCCGTGGTTGTAGCCGGCCATGAAGTCTTCCTTGCAGTTCAGGGCGAAAACGGAAATCGGCGATGGATGGGCTTTCCACCAGCTCAGGTCATCGCCCACCCGGTAACCCTCGTGGTTCAGCACGTTTTCACCCGAGGCCAGGGGCCAGGTGGTAAACTCGTGCTTGCCGTGGCCGGTCCCCCACACCAGGCTGGGAGGAAAGATAATCTGGTAGGAGGAATCGGCGTGGACCGCCAGGTTGGCGAAAAAGAGGAAGGATTGCACCAGCGGGGTCCGGTTGGCGAGCCTTCCTTTGACTTCCATATGGGAGCTGCCGGGCCGCAGCGTAACCCCCACCATCCATTTCATCCGGTGGCGCAGCTCGATTTCGCCCATCCAGACGGTTTTGCTGCCGTCCGGATTTTCTTCGAGACGGTAATTGACCGGCAGATAGGTGGAGGTCCGGTGATGGTGTGGGACGTTCCATTCCACGCCGCCGGAGATCCAGGCCCCCAGCACGCCGATCAGGGCCGGCTTGACTACGGTCTGACGGTAGATGAAGTCGAAGCCGTTGGTCTTGTCCACGGCGTTGAAGATCCTGCCGCCGCCGGCGGCTCCCGGCAGCAGGCCCACTTTGATGAATTCGTTTTCGAGATAGACCAGCTGGTGGGTGCGCATTTCTTTTTCGTGAGTCATGTCGTCCAGCAGCGGATAAGGGTAGACTCGCCCCTGGGCGCCCTGGTAGACCCGGCCGTTGTAGAACATCGGATTGAGATTCGGCGGCCCGATCAGATAGGTGGGAATCTGTACGTCCTCTTCCCACAGCTTTACCGGCTCGGCCGCAGCCAGCCAGCCAGAGGCCACCAGTAAGACGACAGTTGCAAGCAGGAGTGTGAACCGGGTATCCGTTCCGCGCTTTTTCATTGAAAGCTCCGGTCGATATGGATTTGACAGATAAACCGAATCGTTAAAATATAAGAAGATACGGTCTGGAGAGTAAGAAGAAAAATAAGATGGCAAATAAGGAACAAGCTTTTTATTAATTGGTTGGTTTGGAAAACGTTTAACTTAATTTAATTGATCAGATCGTCAGATCTATAAACCTTCCAGGCAGGGGCGGTTTGCGAAACGCACAGCGTAGTGCCTTTACTTTGCAGCCTTGCGGCCTGCCGTGGGTGGAGCCATCTTTTCGAGCAGTTCGAGGTAGCGGCGGGACAGCCGGTCGGTGGGGTCTTTGGCGAGGGCCGTCCGGAAAGCCCCGGCCGCCTCCGCGAAACGGGAGCTCAGGAACAGGGCCCGTCCCAGGCCCTGCCAGGCGAGGGCCTGAGATGGATCGAGGCTCACGGCCCTTTCGAACAGCCCGCCCGCCTTGCTGAAATCTTTCTTTTCGAGGTAAATCAGGCCCAGGTTGACCAGCGTTTCGACATGGTCCGGGTCGAGAGCGAGCACCTTTTCGTACTGCCTGAATTCCTGATCGCGCCGGCCGAGCGCATTGTAGCCCAGGCCGAGGTAAAAGTTGGCATCCACGCTCGCGCTGTCCAGCCGGGCCGCCTCCTGCAGGTAGCCCAGGCCCTCCTGGCAGTTGTCCGTGCTGCAGAGCGAAAGCCCCAGGTTAATCAGCACTTCGGTGTCCTTCCGGCCCAGTTCGAGGGCCCGCCGGAAATGCACCGCCGCCTGCCGGTAGTCACCCATCTTGAAATCGATGTTGCCCAGGGTAGTGTAAATCGAGCCGTCCCCCGAGTTTTTCGCGAGCATCGAGGTAAATACCTCCCTGGCTTTCTGGTATTCGCCGTGGCCGGCCAGCGCAATGCCGACCCTGGTCTGGATCCGGTAGTTATCGGGATCGAAATGCAGGATCGCCAGGTTGTAGTCCACCTCCCGGCCGTACTCCTGGTCGTAGACCGCGTGCTTGCAGCTCGTGGGATTGGCCTTCCTGCCGGCGGGGAAATTCCGCTGCAGGAGGTAGGCCTGGCTGCGGAAGTAAGGCTCGAGGCTGTCGGCCAGCGCCAGCTTCTGCAAGGAGTCGAGGCCTGTCAGGTACGGGGCGATCCGCTCGCGGTTACGACCCAGCATGGCGAGGATCCCGGCGGCCGGATCCACCTCGGTAGCGAACTGGTAGAGCGGCAGGTCATCGGTGGAAACACGCACCGATCCGCTCATCCGCCGGGCCGTCTCCTCGCCCAGCAGGAAGCAGTCCAGCAGTTCGAGCGGACGGTCTAGGCACCAGGGTTCGAGATCGCTCTTCACGTAGGGCAGCGACAGCCGGCGCACGAACTCCGCATAGTCGAGACTGAAAGGCTCGGGCGTGCCGGTCAGGATCGTGTAGTCCTTGGTGAACCAGATCGTCGTGTGCGGAAAGACCGCCTGGAAGGTTTTTACCACCGTGCGGTAGGTTTCCGGCGACCCCGAGTGCACCGGCAGCCACTGGGCCATGACGCCCCGGCCGGTGAGCCGCTCGCGGCAAAGCCGGTAGAATTCGATGGTGTAAAGCAGCCAACTGTCGGAGCTGGCCGGGTTGGTGGCGTCCGAAATGATGACGTCGTAGCTGGTGTCCGCGGCGGCCAGGAAGTGGCGGCCGTCCCCCAGGTGGATGCGAACGCGGCTGTCCGCGGCCACGTCGAGGTTTTCGAGGCTGTAGGCGGCCCGGGCGGCCCGCACCACCGCCGGCTCCAGCTCCACCACGTCGAGCCGGTGTATGGGATGGCGCGCCACCGCGCCGCTGGCGATTCCCCCGCCGAAAGTGACCATCAGCACCTCCCGCGGCTCCCCCGCATGCAACAGCAGCGGCAGATGTCCCAGCACCTTGAAAGTCTGCATCCCGGTGAACGAGTTCTCCACCTCGCCGATCGCGTTGATCGACAAGGTTTTGATCCCGTTGACCCGGTCCTGTACCACCGTTACCGTGCCGGTCAGACCCTCCTCGTAGAAGACCGGTTCCGTATACCGCCGGTCCTTCAGCGAAAAATTCCGGATCTGGTTATCTGGCAGCGCAGCCAGGAGCACACAGAGCACGGCGGCGGCTCCCGCCGGGACCCAGGTTTTCAGCGCCGGCAATTTTTCCAGGCGAGTGGCCTCCCGCAGGACAATCAAGCCGGCGGCCAGGTTGAGCGCGGCGCAGAAGAACAGCGAGGCCTGCACCCCCAGGGACGGTACAAGCAGAAAACCGGCGGCCAGCGAGCCGGCGACGGCCCCGGCGGTATTGACCGCGTAGACCGTCCCGGCCTGGCTGCCCACCTGGTCGCGTCTCGTGACGTAGAGCCGGCAGACCAGCGGAAAGACCATGCCGAGGATGACCGCCGGGACCAGCATGACGATGAATGTGTAAACGTAGCGCACGGCCACCGTAGTGAGGAAGCTGTCCCCCAGCCAGTCGCGGAAAAAGCCGGTCAGCTTGAGGTTAAAGAGCAGATTGTCCCGGTCGAGATAGAGCCTGGCGCAGGCCAGGTAGCAGGCCGGCACAGCCAGAGCCAGGGCGATCTGCAGCCGGCCGAGCAGCCGGGCGGGGCGCTCCCTTCGGTCCAGCCGCCAGGCGTAGACGAGGCTGCCCGCGCCGATACCCAGGAGCACGGTGGACAGCATCAGGTAGTAGGCGTAGATGTCGTTATGCAGGATGTAGCTCAGGAAGCGTGACCAGACCACCTCATAGGCCAATCCGCAGGCCCCGCTGATTCCGGCCACTCCCAGCAATAATGCGTTCCAGCGCCGATCGGCCGGCACCGGGGCTTTCTCCCGGCCGGCTTCCGCTGCCAGACCGCCGGTTATCTCCCTGACCTGCCTGCCGAAAACGGCCCGGACAGTCAGGGCCGCCAGCGCCACCAGGAGGTTGATCCCCACCGCGCTCAAAAGCGAAGCATACACTCCGGCCAGGCGCAGAAGCCAGAAACCGGTGGCGACGCAGCCGGCCACCGCCCCCAGCGTGTTCCAGCCGTAGAGAGCGCCGATCCGGCGGCCCGAGAGATTGACCCTGACCGTAATGAAGTGCCCGAGCACCGGCAGCGTGGCGCCGATCAAAGCGGTCGGCAAGACCAGCACCAGCACCGAAAGAGTTATCCGCCAGAGGGTGGTCAACAGGGGCGATCCGGCCAGGCTGCGCTGCAGGCCGGGAAAAATATCGATAAGGTGGGGAATAACCAGGCCGGCGGCCAGAGCGGTGACGGCGATGCCGGCCTCGATGGCGATGTACAGCAGCAGCGGGTCCCTGGTCCGTTTTACCACGCCGCCGAATAACCAGGCGCCCAGAGCCATGCCGCCCATGAAAGCGGCGAATACCGTGCCGGCTGAATGCAGGCTGTTGCCCAGAACCAGGGCAAACATCCTGAGCCAGACCGTCTGATAGATCAGGCCGGAAATGCCGGACAGGAAGAACAGGAGGTACAGCGAGGCCACCAGGCCCCGGCTGCCTCTTGCCGCCATTGGGCCACCCCTTTCGGCGAGGATTGGTTCACGCTGCTGCCGGTTGCGCTACCCCAAGAGAGAAGTCATTTTCCCCCGCCCGCCTCGAATGCGCCGGCATCCGGGGCATTGCCGGTGGGCCGGGCGTTTCCGGCCAGGTCTTCCTGGGGCAGTTTGGCCAGCCGGGCCAGCAGCCAGTCGCAGCCGCTCAGGCGTTCGAGCACGGACCTCAGCGCGCTCAGGCTCATGCCCGCATCCACCGCCGGCGAACCCGAGGCCGGCCGGAAATCACCGGTGGCCGGATCGACGAACAGGGGATCAGCATCGATTGAATGCCGGTCGTTCATCGACAGGCTGCGCCAGCGTTCCAGTGACAGCACCTCGTCCTTGCGCTCGAGACAGCGTTCGGGATCGACGCCCCAGAGTACGTTACAGTCGCTGAACACGGTCTCCAGGTGGTCGGAATTGACCTCGATGTTACCTCGTTTGCCCCCGGAGATGAAGATGTTGCCCGCGACCACTACTTTTTCGCTGGTGGTCTGCACGTTGATCCCGCTGCGGCCGGTACCCGGCTGGTAGAAGACCGTGTTGCCGGTGATCACCACCCGCTTGGAGCCCTGCTCGAAGGTGCCGGTGTCCTGGTAGACGGTTATCCCGCCCGCGTAGTTGTTGTAGAGCAGGTTGTTGCGCACGAGCACGTCATGCACGTGGGTCATGTTGATCCCGGCGCCGCCGGATTTGCCGTTTTCGTAGATGATGTTGCGTTCCACCAGGCCCTCGTTGAGCACCCCGTCGCCGCCGGGAATTTCCGGGTCGCCGTTGAGGTGGATGCCGTTGCCGCTGTTATGGTGCACACGGTTGCTGCGGATGACGAAACGGTCGCCGGAGTTGCTGTGGTAGATGCCATGCTGGACTTTGGAGCCGCAGGTTTCGTTGTTTTCGAAATGGATGTCATCGGCGAAGCTGGTGAAGATGCCCCAGGTGTTGTTGTCGGCGAAGCGGCAGCCGAAGATCCGGACGTGGTGGGAGTGGCGCACGGCCGCGCCGGCGCGGCCGGCGTTCCGCGCGGTGAAGTTTTCGAGGACGAGGTGGGCGGCGTCCTGCACCCGGATCGCATCCGGGATCTTCTCCCCGCTGCCCTCGATTACCGCTTCCAAACTCTCGCCGCGGATCACGGTCGGGTGTTCGGCCGTGGCCTGGATTTTGATTTCGACCCCGCCCTGATAGGTTCCGTTACGGATATAGAGAGTGTCGCCGGGGCCGAGGCATTCCACCGCGCGGGCCAGACTGGCGAATTCGGCGCCCGCCCGGCAGCGATTGGCATCCTTGCCTTGCGGGGAGAGATAGATCGTGCGGGCGGGCAGGCCGCCGGCAGTCAGGACCAGGAGGGCCGGCAACAGCCCCGCACTGAGGGAAAGGCGTCTGATTGAATCAAAGCTGGATCGCATCGGCACCTGCCGTAGAGCGGGTTAACGTACCGGCCAGGATCCGCAGCAGCCGGATCACGTCGCTGACCGAATAGAGGCCATCGCTGTCGATGTCGGCCCGCGGGTCGGCCGGATTCCTGATACCAAGTATAATAAGCCTTACGGCATCCGCAATACTGAACCGGCCGTCGGAGTTGAAATCGTAGAGCGACTGCGGGTCGGAGCCGATCTCGATAGCGCCGATGTCCGGGGCCTTGCCCACCGGCCGCGTGCGGCCCCGCAGGTCCTGCTGCGGCAGCGAGTCGAGCTGGGCGAGGATCCACTCCATGCCCCCCAGCCGGCCGACCAGCGCTTTCACCGTGTCGAGCGGCGCGCCGGCATCCACCGCCGGGCTCGAATCGGCCGGCCTGAAATCTGCCTGGCCGGCCGAGGTGAACCGGGGGTCGCCGTAAATCGAGTTCAGGTCGTTTTTCCTGAACTTGCGCCAGTCGTCCAGTGTGTAGTTGCGCGTGTCGCTGATACTGGCAATCCGGCCCTGGTCGACTCCCCAGAGCACGTTGTAGTCGCAGATAATGCTGGCCGGGTTGTCGGACCAGACCTGGTAAACTTCGTAGTTGTTGGAGGCGACCAGGATGTTGTTGACCAGCACCACCTTTTCGCTGGAAGGCGCGATGTTCACCACCCGGCGGTCGTTGGCTTTGAAATAGACCGTGTTGTTCATGATCAGCGCCCGCTTGGAAGCCTGGTCGGAAGTGCCCGCATCCTGGTAGTAGGTGAAGCCGCCGGCGTGGTTGTCGTAGATCAGGTTATTGCGCACGATCACGTCCTGGACGTGGGTCATGTTGATCCCCGCGCCGCCGGCCGCCGCGCCGTTTTCGAAGATCACGTTCTTTTCGACCAGGCCGTAGTTGAGCACGCCGTCGCCGCCGGGGATTTCCGGGTCGCCGTTGAGGTGGATGCCGTTGGCAGCGTTGTGATGGGAAATATTGCCGCGGATAATGAAACGGTCTCCCGAGTTACTGTGGTAAATCCCGTGCTCGGCCTTCGAGCCGTAGCACTCATTGCCCTCGAAGAGCGCGTCATCGACGAACCCGGTGAGAATTCCCCAGCGGCCGTTGTCCGCCATGACGCAGTTTTTGACCGTGATGTGGTTGCAGTTGATGATGCCCAGACCGGCCCGGGTGGCATGACGGAAGGTGAGGCCCTCGACCCGGATGTGCGAAGAGTGGTCGAGCCGGAGGGCGTCCAGGTTGCGGCTGGTGTCGATGATCGCGCCCAGGCTTTCGCCGCGGATGACTATCGGCGCCGATTCGGTCCCGGACAAGGCCGGTGTGATCACGCCGCCCGTGTGCACGCCGTTACGCACGATCAGGGTATCGCCGGCAGCGAGACTGTCCACGGCCCGGCCCAGGGTGGCGAACTCGCTGCCGTGGGTGAACGGCGCCGCATCATTGCCGGTGGTGGAGAGGTACAGGGTGCGGGCCTGAAGCGGTGTCCACTGGAACAGGAATACGAGCGACATGGCCAGGCTCGGGAGGTTCAGTTTCATGGCGACCGGTTTTCACTCCTTCCCGGTATGCAGGAACTATCTCGGATTATTCGCAGATTATTGCAAATAAAGTTTCGAAACAGCTTGAAAAGTCTTACACACCCCTGTTTCCCCTCTTCATAGAGGGGACTTATAAGGTATAACATCTTAATTAATAAGATGTTATAAGATTCTCAAGCGTTGAGCCGCTCTCGTATAGCCGGCTGTGACCAGTCCCCTCTAACAAGAGGGGTACCCTGCGCAGTCCCGTACCCGGTACGGGGCGAAGCAGGGCGGGGTGTGTAATACAGAAATGCAATTCATGAATAATACGGACTATAAGGAACGCAGCAGCGCGGCCAGATTCGAATTGTCCCCACCGGGGCAGTAAATGATCCGGCCGGCTCCCGTTTTTTTCTCGTAGATTGGGCCACCCGTCCCGACCGGCTTCCAGGATTCGTCGTGGGAGATGACCGCCGCAGTTCCCGGGCCGGCCGTGAAACTCAAGCCTCCCGGCAGGACCCGCTGGAGAAAGGGCAGATCATCTTGCTCCAGAAAGACCAGGGTGGCGCCATTGGCCGAGCGCTCGAGCAGTTTCCCGTAATAGGCCCGCACGTCGGCGTCGTTACGGTCCAGGGCATGCCGGTCGACTATGACAGTCCTGAACCGGGCCAGCTCATCCAGGGTATAGCGGTTCGGAATCTGATAGAAATAAAAGCCGCCGTGGTTGAGTACGGCACCCAGGTCGCTGCCGCTGGTGCGGAGGCAGCCGACCACTCCAATTTCGGGAGGAGCCACTCTCCAGAGGGCTTCCTCGGCCATGAGGTAGGGGCCGAGCACGTGGAAGTCGTTGTCGTGGCGGTGAGCCTGGAGCCACCGCTCGAGGTTCGGCCGGGGCAGCGTCCCCTCGCAGGCATCGGACAAGTAAGGGTAATCGAAAGCGCCGAAACCGATTTTCTGCTGGAGGCCGTTGTAGCCTCTGCGGGCCACCGCCAGGAACGGGTCTGCCGGGAGCGCGCCGCATTCGACCAGCCGGCAGAGCGAGTAAACGAACATGCTGGAGGAGGTGGTCTCCAGCCACATTCCCGGATAATCCCGCTTGTCGACGATCAGGGCCCAGAGACCGGTGCGGGGGTCCTGGGCGCGGGCCAGCCCGGCGGCAAAGTCGCGTGAAATTTCGACCAGCTCGGGCCGGTCCGGATGGTCCGCCGGCAGCCGGGCCAGCAGTTCGGCCAGGGCCAGGGCCACCCAGCCGTTGGCCCGG
>JAZDIG010000165.1:0-2852 GCA_043805105.1 Candidatus Glassiibacteriota bacterium
GTCCAGCATGAAAGCGTAGCCGAAATAGACGTACCAGTCCGATATGCCGTAGTACCTGAAGGCCGGGTCAATGATGTTCCATCTCTTGCGGGTCTGGAACAGACGGCGGTTGATTTCCTTGCCCTGCGGCCAGCGGTCGAGCCCGTAGAGCAGCATCCCCTCGTAGCCCAGCGACCAGCTCTGCCTGCCGTCGAAAGTACCCATCGGCGTGCCGTCGGGAAACGAGTAGCGGATCATGAAATCGGCCAGCTTTTTCGCCGATTCGAGCACCTTTTTGTCGCCCGCATAATCGGCGAACAGCATCATGGCCTGAAGCTGCACCTGGTTGTATTTCAGCGATGGTCCGTGGTGCGGCCCCTCATCGAAATAGCCCAGCTCGGTCTGCACTTTCAGCATCTGGTGTTCGAGCCGGCTGCCCAGCTCGCGCCATTCAGCAACGTCGAACACCTGGCCGGCCCGGTAGATCGCCAGGCAGCTCCAGGCTTCGTGGTTCCAGGAAGTGTAAAAAAAGGGCTGGTTTCCGCGCTGGCTCACGTAATAGGCGGCGTAATCCTTCCAGCGTCCGAGTGTGGCCGGGTCCAGTTCGTCCCGCAACAGGCCGGCTGTCTGGCAGAGGTTGTAAAGGGGCCATTCGAGCGTGCTCTGGAGCCGGGCGATGTGGTTACAGATGTCCACCGCGGTCTGGAAGGCTTTTTTGTCGCCAAAAAAAGGATTGAGCGGATGCCTGGTACGGTAAAGGTAGGCCAACGGATAACACGGGGTCAGCGTGTGTTCGTTGGGCATTTTGGCGTAAGTGACTCCCGGCTGGGCGGAGTCCATGTCCGCGATCGCCACTTTCGCCAGACCCACCAGCTGCACCATGAAGGCATCGGCCAGCTCCTTCTCCTGGGCCTGGTCCGCGGGCAATGCGGTCACCCAAGCCAGCAGGAAAATCGTTGCCGCAATCAGCCTGCGCACGGTCTGCCTCCCGGTTGAGGTGGATTTTACACCGAACTCATTCGATTTTCAGCAGTTCGCGGATGATGTCGATGACCTCCGCGCGAACTTTTTCCGCCTTGTTGAATGACGCGAGCAAGTCTTCATGGTTCATTATATCCGGCGGCAGGCCGCCCCGCATTCTCCCGCCGCGCAGCTCGAGGCCGTTCTTGAGGGCGGCCAGCCTTTCCGCCGCCTTGGCTGCGGCACTGCCCGCCGAATTGGCGATCAGCCTTTCAGCCGTGGCAAAGTAGCGCAGGTCGTCCTTGCCTTCCCGGACCGCCTCCCATTTGATAGACCGCAAAATGCGGCCGGGGTCCGCTGAATCCGGCAGCACCATGCAGCCGTCCGGATCGTAGCTGTAGTAGTTATACATCCAGCTGAACGCGCCGCTGGCTCCCACCTGCCAGGGCAGACAACCCTTTTCGAAGCGAGCGCGCCCGGCATCCTGGAGGCCGCTGTAGACCCAGTAATCCTTGCCGTGCTGGACAGCCAGCTCTTTCATGGCCGGAAAATCTCCGTTGGCGACGATAATGTCCATCTGGTCGAGCATGCTCTGGGCCCATTCGCGGCGGTCCATCACCACGCCGTAGACCCGCGTGCCGGGCATGACTGTCTTGAGCAGGTCGTAGCGGTTTTTGGCGCGTTCGAGGAGCCTTTCGGTGGGTTCATCGTAGATCAGCACCACCAGCTCCTGCGGCCAGCCCATGTCGCGCCAGTGGTCCCGGATCTGGCGCAGCCCCTCGACGAACAGGCTGTCGAGCTGCGGCGTGACTTCCGGTCCCACTACGCGCTTGCCGCCCACATCCGGGCCGGTGGTCAGCGGGAAGCCGAACTCCTCGGCTATCCTGCGCTCGTAGTGCAGGTGGTAGTCGTTGCCCAGGCTGATTATCACCGGGCCGGCCAGACCGGCCGCGTCGAGGTCCTTCATGAAACGGTCCATGCGGCCCAGGTCCATCACCAGCCGGCCGCCTGCGTTGACCACCCGGGCTTCGTAGCCCCAGAAATACTGCACGGCGTCGATCCCGTGCGCCTTCATGTCCTCGTACCAGCCCGGCGGCAGATTAACATCCGCCATGAACATCCCGCCGATAATCGGGCTCTCCGCCAGCCTGAAGCCCAGCACCTCGCACTCGATTTCCACCTGCCGTACCTGGCCGACTGCCTGCAGGTAAACCACGCCTCGGTAAGTCCCGGCCGCGGCGGTCGCCGGCGTCCGCACTGTGATCCAGAAAAATTCGGTCCGGCCGGCTTCCAGGCTCACCGGGCCCTCTATCTCGTGCAGCCAGATCGTGGGTTTCGCCTCCGTTCTGGCCTTGACCTGCCGGAGCTCGCACCAGTCCGCGGGCAGCCAGCCCGGCGCCGCGATCCCGCTCATTTCGACCGTTATCTGGGCCGCTCCATCGGCCCGCACCGCAAATGCGGCCGGCTCGAATTCTCCCGGCGTCACCCGCAGATGAGCCGTTGTCAGGGCTTTCTCCGGGGAAGTCTCCGCCGGGTTCATCGGCACCAGGTAGCTGCGGGTCCAGACTGTGATTTCAGCCCGCAGCGCGGCCGCAGAAAAAAGGATCAGGGCAAGCTGGATTACTTTTTTCATTTCACACTCCGGAAGCGTTCGAGTAAGTTAAGATTATAAAAGACCTGTAATTATCTCTATCACTTCAGAACGTACTTTATCTGTCAGAGCGTAGAGTTCGGCCCGGGTCTCGTAGCTTGCGCCTTCCATCCGCCTGCCACCGCGGGCCCTTCCCCAGCCCAGGGACCGTCTGAGCGCTTCGAGCCTGCGGCGGGCCGGTTCCTGCTTGTCCGGGCCGGCCTTGGCGATCAGCATTTCAGCCGTGGCGATGTAGCGCAGGTCGTCGTGGCCCTCGCGCATC
>JAZDIG010000166.1:0-2643 GCA_043805105.1 Candidatus Glassiibacteriota bacterium
CGCGAGCTGACCGATAGAAAACGAAGAAGGATGAGGCTTCCAGGAGAGCTTATCCTCCGGAATCCGCTCCAGAACTTTACGAGTTAATTCGGCTTCCTGTACGAGCTCGCGGATAATCGGATCAATCAATGCCATAATGGAGCTCCTTGTTGATACGCTACTTGACGAAAGACTCCTTGCCCAGCAGCCGGCGGGAGATGCCGAGCTGTCCGGCGTGGTAACCCTCGTGGAAGAGAAACAGGGTCAGATAGGCCCAGCGCGCCTTGGTCTGCATGGGGATCGGGAAATTCGGGATGTCGAGGTTTTCGTCCAGGAATCCCTGGCTGGCGGCCTGGAGCTTTTCCGCGAGCTGACCGGCGGTCAGCGCCAGGCCCTCGCTCAGCCGCTCGAACCTCACCGCCTGGCCGCCCGGCTTGATCCCGCCGCTGCCGCGCTTGTAAAGAGCGGCCTCCTCGGCCGTCAGGAACGGCTTGCCGCCCAACAGACCCAGGATCGTGCCCCTGGCATCCAGCAGGTGCCCGGCGATCCAGTTCATGCAGTTGCCCGCCTTCGAGGGTTGCCGGAGGCTATCTTCGTGGCTCACCCCGCCGGTGTTGCCCGCGATCAGGTTCTGGCTGACACCGTATCCGGCCAAGAGCGTGTGCTTGTCCATCGCTTCTTCCTCCTTTTGGTCCGATTGTGGATGATACGATATCGTACAATACGAAATCATTATAAATATCCTCCGCCGGTCTGTCAAGGGCCAGCGGAGATGAGGGTTGCCAAGCCCGGCCCGGCCCCATATTATGTACCTGTTTCCAGGGCTGCACCCGACGGCAGGGGCGGACCTTGTGTTCGCCCGGATGTATCGGCATCTGCTGTAGGGGCGGACCCGTGTGTCCGCCCGCCGGGCTGGGCCGGGCTCTCCCCCTTTAAAAAAGGGGGAACAAGGGGGATTTGATCTAAATCCCCATCCAGCGATTTTCCGTGTAATCCGTAATTCTAAAATTTGGGTTTCAATTGATGGGCCGGCCGCTGTCAATTCAATTTGACACGCTCTCCAATCACCGATAAATTAACCGCTTTAAAAATATTTTCCGGAGCCCAAATGTCCGTAACGCTCGAAGAAGTCCAGAAAATAGCGCTGCTGGCCCGGCTGGAGCTGTCGGCCGGGGACGCCGAGCGCATGACCCGCGACCTGAACGCCATCCTCGGCTACGTGGAAAAACTCGGCGAAGTGGACACGGAAAATGTCAGCCCGCTGGGATTCCTGGAGGGCAAGCGCACTCCGGTCAAGCCGGACGAGGTGGCCGGGTTCAGCCACGTGGATGAGGCCCTGGCCAATGCCCCGCGCAGCGAAGGCCGCTTCTTCATCGTGCCCCGGGTGATCGAGTAGTTTACACACACTTGGATCCCCTCTCGCGATGACTGTTTTCTGCCGGGGTGCGGTTGTGCCTACATGGCCGGGATGTATAAGCTATATACGGGCACGGCATGCCGTGCCCCTACAATCGATCCGGGCATCCCGCTGTAGGGGCGCCCCGATTTTATCGGGGCTGCGCCCTGCGGGCCGGGCGAAAAGAAAAGCCGCCGTCTTATAGTCAGTAGGGAGCGAATACTTTGAGCGAAATCCAATCATTGGGCGCCGCCGAACTGGCTGCCAGGCTGTCTGCTGGACAAATTAAAGCGAAAGAGGCCTGTGAAGCCTGCCTGGCCGCTATTCGTGCGGACGGCCACAACTGCGTGATCGGCCTGCGGCCGGAGGAAGCCCTGGCGGAGGCGGAGGCGGTGGACCGCGATCGCGCCGCCGGCCTGAAGCTCCCTCCCGCGGCCGGCCTGCCGCTCCTGGTCAAAGACAATATCGTCGTGCGGGGCAAGCTTCCCACCACCTGCGCCTCGAAAATCCTGGCCAATTTTGCCAGCCCCTACGATGCCCACGTGGTCGAAAAGCTGAAGGAAGCCCGCCTGGTGATCCTGGGCAAGACCAACCTGGATGAATTCGCCATGGGGTCCAGCAATGAAAACAGCGCGTTCGGCCCGGTGAAAAACCCGGTGGATCCCGAGCGGGTGCCGGGTGGCAGTTCGGGCGGGTCGGCGGCGGCCGTGGCGCTGGGCCTCTGCCCCGTGGCGCTCGGCTCCGACACCGGCGGGTCGATCCGTCAGCCGGCCGCTTTCTGCGGCGTGGTGGGACTCAAGCCCACCTACGGCCGGGTGAGCCGCTACGGGCTGGTGGCGTTCGGCAGCAGCCTGGACCAGATCGGCCCCCTGGCCCGCACAGTCGAGGATGCGGCCCTGCTGCTGGGGGTGATCGCCGGCCACGACGAGCGCGATTCCACGAGCGCGGACGAGCCGGTGCCGGATTACCGGGCCGGCCTGAACGGCGACCTCCGGGGTGTCAGGGTGGGCCTGCCCGCCGAATATTTCCCGGCCGAGCTGGATGGCCGGATCGGCGAGACGGTGATGGCTCAGGTGAACCACTTAAAAGAGCTGGGCGCCACGGTGTCCGAGGTGAGCCTGCCGCACACCCAGTACGCTATCGCGGCCTATTACATCATCGCCACCGCGGAGGCCAGCGCCAACCTCGCCCGCTTCGACGGCGTGCGCTACGGCCACCGCAGCCGGTCATCCGGCGACGTGATCGAAATGTACCGCACCAGCCGCAGC
>JAZDIG010000167.1:0-14213 GCA_043805105.1 Candidatus Glassiibacteriota bacterium
CCAGCGAATTCTCCACATTACCGGATGCCATCAGTTCAGCCAAAGACTCCGGATTGAACGAGGGCTGAGCTTTCGCCGCCGAATCGGTCTCCATCCGGCAGACCCCCTCGCGCAGGCAGGCGACCCAGAAACTGTCGAAACTGCCGGCGGAATCAGCGGCCGGATAAATATTTTCTTTCCAGTAATTTTTCAGGTAATCCCGCCAGCGGACCGGGTTTTCCCCGGTCCTGAAAGCTTGAATGCCCAGCCGGTGGCCGATCCGCAACAGGCTGTCCTCGGCCTGACGGTTGTTCCAGATCGGCGAGATGGTGGGCTGCTGGAGAGAGTAGACTCCCCGCAGCGGTTCGGCATCGTTCCAGCTTTCGCCGCCGTGCAGGGAGGGCAGCACCCAGTCGCAGAGGGAGGCTGTTTCATCCAGGCGGTCGGCGAGAGAGACTTTCAGGGGCACCCGCGCAAGGGCTTGGGCCAGGCCCGCTTCCGCCGGCAGAACGTGCGCCGGGTTCACTCCGCAGACTATCAGCGCGCCCACCCGGCCGGCGGCCATCCTTTCCACCAGCCGAGCCAGCTCGGCCAGAGAATCGGTCCGGTGCGACCGGGGCGCGGCATCCACGATAAACGTGCTGCCGACCGAGCCGAGAGCGCTGTTGAGCAGGTTCACCAGCAAATGGAGCTGATTGCCGCCCGGGCCAGTGTTGGAGAAGTTTTCCGAAATGAGCAGGGCGCGGCTGCCGGCGGCGATCAACTGTTCGGCCAGCGCGACGATAGTGCCGGCCGGCAGGCCCAGCGAGTTTTCCACCGGACTGGCCTCGAACTCCGCCAGCGCCGAGGTGACTCGGCTGTCTTCGGCGTAAGGCGAAACGCTTTTCACCGCAATGATCTGCCGGGCCAGGGCGCCGGCCGCCTTATAAAGTTCGGAGCCCCTGACCGGGTAGCGCTGGTCAGCCAGCGCCGCGGTTTCGCTCATGGCCGGGTCGAAACACACCAGCCTGAGCATGGATTGGGCGTCCGGGTCACGGCGGCCGGCGAACTCCCGCAGGTATTGCATCCGGTACGGCGAAGTAGCCAGGGGGTCGGCGCCGAAAGTGACCACCAGATCGGCCCGGTCGAAAGCGTACTGCGCCGGCAGGTCGGAGCCGAAAGCCTCCTGCAGGGACTCGATCCAGAGATAATCGGTGAGCGCTTCGCTCCTCAGGTGCCGCGCATTCGTGAATCCGGCCAGGAATTTTTCCGCCAGGTTGATCCTGGCCGGGCCGTGCCAGGAGCCGGTCAGGAGCACCACTTCACCGGTCACACCTTTCAGCTTAGCGGCGATTTCGCCGTCGAGATCGTCGAATTCGGCTTCTTCCCAGCCGCCATCGGGCTTACGGCGCACCGGGGTGTGCAGCCGGCCGGGATCGTAGAGGTTGAACAGGCCCGCCTGGCCTCGGCTGCATAGAGCGCCCAAATTCAACGGATGGTTCGGATTGCCCTCCAGCTTGACCGGACGCCCCTCGCGCACCCGGGCCAGCACTCCGCAGGCCGCCTGGCATTCGCTGCAAGTGGTGGCGTACCAGGTCGCCACGCCGGGAACCGTTTCTTCGGGCTGGTTGAGGTACGGAATGATCTTTTCAGCAGGCCGCTGCATGCAGCCGACCATGGAAAAGACCGCGGCCACACCGCCCAGCTTGAGAAATTCACGGCGGCCCAGGCCGTCCGTCCCCTGTTTTTGCCCCGGCCCGTCCGGCGGCGGCTGAACGTTTCCGGCGGTCCCGTAGTACTGTTCGAGGTCGGTCCAGATTTTATCGATTTTATCGGTCATTGTCCCGATCCGTCAGCCTACTGATGGCAGGTTGTGCATTGAGTCATGGCGTTCTGCCCGGCGAAAACCCCTGTCGCCGGCCTTTGGGGAACGCCGACCGCAGCGGAGGCCATCCGGGTGGCTAGTCCGCTGGCCAGCGTCTTTTCGTCCAGGTACTTCAGATAGGGAAACCGTTGGTAAGAGTCGGCCGCGGGATTAGCGCTGCCGGCGGCCACTGAATCGGCCCAGGCCTGATAGTACTCGGACTGGCGGTGGCAGTCCAGGCAGAAGCCCATTTCGAGCTTGTTGACCTGGCGCACCAGCGGCATGGCAGCCACATCGCCGTGGCAGGCCATGCAGTCGACGCCGGCCCGCAGGTGCCATTTATGGCTGAAATAAACGTGATCTGGCAGACGGTGGATCCGCTGCCAATCGACCACCTTGCCCTCGCTGAAGAGCTTGTTCAGCTTCTTGATGTTTTCCTTGTCCAGCCCCACCACGCTGTGGCAGCCCATGCAGACGTTCATCGGCGGGATACCGGCGTGCGGGCCTTTTTCGGCGGCCGAATGGCAGTAGAGGCAGTTCATCTTGTACTGGCCGGCGTGAAGCTTGTGGCTGAAAGGAATCGGCTGGTCGGGGCCGTAGCCCACGTTATCGTCGAGGTGCCAGAGGAAGCGGCCGGCAAACACCACCGCTACCAGGAGGATCAGGAGGATGTGGAGCTTATCTTTGAGCAGTTTCATCTGATGGAGGTCGTGAAACAAGCAATATTATCAATCGAAACCGCCGGCCAAATACCGGACAGCCGTTACCTGCGGCAGGAAGGGAAGGATTTTAAACTTCTGCCAATCTATGAAATGGTAGTTCGATTGTCCAGGGTATTCCGGGTAAATCTCTACCTGATGCTCGATCCCCCGCCTATAGCTTTCCAGTGGGCAGCCGACCTCTCTCACCGCCGCGTTTGGTACTTAAACGCCGCCTTCATCGGTGAAGTTGCACGGAAATGCCGGTCCCGGGAGAAGCGAAGGTGTTCCGGCCGGGGATCGATAGATAACGCCGGATGAAAATCTTGCATGAATCCGGGAAATAAAAAAGGTAAACGCATTTAACGTTTACCCTGGAAAGAAATGGTGGAGGCGGCGGGAATCGAACCCGCGTCCGAAGACAGACCTGAGATAGCTTCTACATGCTTAGTCGGCGTTTTGGTTTCACCGACCGGCCGCTCCGCCGACTGAGCTGCCGGCCGGAAGAGCCGGATTAGATCTCGTCCGGAACCCTCCGGCAATGAACCGGACCAGCCTGTTTCAGCGTCGCCCGGCACAGCTCCACAGGCTGGGAGCTCGTGACGGACGTGGATGCCTTAGGTTAGGCAGCCAGAGCCAAGTTGTCGTTGGCAGTTGTAGAATTTCCCGTTTGTTACGGGGTACGGGACCCCGGCATGCAGCCATAACCTGTCGCTTGTCCCCGTCGAAACCAGATCGCCCCCATTATATATCTATTTCAAGTTATTCCGGTCAGTTGACAATGTCAAGTCGCTCGGTTAAAATGAAAGCACTTTAACTCTGTTGACTGGAATCCCTGAAAAGTTCAGCGTCAGCATCTTGAGCCGGTATGTTTACCGTAGCCGATTTCATCATTCTGATCATCCTGCTGTTCTTTACCCTGCGGGGGTTGTTCCGCGGGCTGCTGCTCGAGGTGTTCAGCCTGCTGGCGATCGCCGCCGGCTCGTTCGCCGCTGCTAATTACTACACTTACACCACCTCCTGGTTCGAAAGCATTTTTCCTCCCGGCCCCTCGCTCTATGCCGCCTCGTTCACGGCCCAGTTCCTGCTGGTCTGGTTCGCGGTCAAGATGCTGGGCTGGATCCTGAATAAAAACTTGGGCGAAGCGGAAACCAGGCCCTTGAGCAGGCTGGCCGGAGGAGTGCTGGGGCTGGCCAAGAGCGCAGTCTCCATCTCGCTGGTCGTTTTCGTAGCGGAAAGCGCCTTCCCCGGCAATAAAATCACCGGCCGGAACTATTCGACCCCGTTTTGCAAGGACGTGGTCCACTGGCTGCAAAAAGTCGCTCCCCTGCCCGCCCTCCCCGACCTGCATATCCTGCCTGACTGAGTACCGGCGCGAGCTCGAAAAAAAACGCCGACCGCAATCGTACGCGGCCGGCGGCATCCAACGCCAAAAGTTCTTTCGCTCACAGGTTGGTTTCCAGCACCTTTCGGGCGTAGCCATTGCTCGGGTTGAGCCCAAGGGTGAGCAATTCGTTGACCCTGCCCCGGCCGCGGTTGTAGGCCAACAGCGCCAGTCTGGTATCCCCGCGGTAGAAATGCAGGTGGTCCTTGAGGTGCTTGATGCCCATCCGGATATTGTAGGCCGGGTCGAACAGCTTATTGCGGGTGGCGCCCGGGTCAATCGTGACCGCGGTGCTGTAGCGCACCTGCATCAGACCGATCTCGCCCACGGTGCCCACACAGTCCTGCTTGAACTGGCTTTCCACCCAGACAATCCGGAAAATCAGCTCGGGATCGATCGCTTCGTCCACGCTGATATCGTAAATCATCCGGGCCAGCTCGTGGTCGATACCGAACCGGCTGGCGTACTGTCTGATCTCCTTGCTGGTCTGAGTCCGGCCGGCCAGCTCCTCGGCCGCCTGCCTCATGGCGATCGCCTCGGCAATCGCCGGGATTTCCCGGTCAGGAATGAGCGCGCCGGCCCTGATCTTGGACTCGACGGAGATTGTCTGCGGCAACTGGTACACGCCGCGCACCACTGTCGCCATCAGAGCGACCCCCACGACGGCGAGCAACAGGTTTGCGCTGGAGCCGGTGATAAATCCCCATCCCCGTCTTCGCAAGCGTCCATTCCGCAGACAGTTCCTGGTTCTTTTTTCAATAGTACCGTCCAAAGCACGGTCTCGCATGAAGTAATTCTCCTGGCTTGATGGGCCTTTTTCGCCCGTTTTGGTCCATTTCTGCGAATCAATCGATCGTCTCCACCCTCTCCCATGCACGAATCATACCAATAAAAAAAGCAACCTTTTTCTTTGGAACCCTACTTATCCCTCCTTTACGTCAGGATCGTTCAGATTCGGAGAAAAAAAAAAGATTGCTTGACGGTCTCCGGAAACGTGATATTTTAGTTAAGACTTATATGAAATCCCGCTGAAACGGTTTTAATGTTTCGAAATGTTTTCCTGTCTAAAGACACGGAAAATAAAAAAAAGCTGCCTAAAGATAAAATTTTCGGGCTTATTTGTCAAGTCTTATCGTAAAAAAGGCAACTAAGCCGATTTATCCTGTTCCTGAATAGTGCCGATCACCCTGAGCGAAAGCTTGCTATCGGGCAATGAAAGACAGACCGCTTTTTTATTTCCATGACGTAGTTAACGTCCTGGTGACAGCCGCTATTTTCGGCCTGCTTATTCTGATCGCCCTCAAGGTTTTCAAAAACATCGGCTCCCTGCTGAATATCATCACTCTTTGACCCGCGCAGACCACGGCTCTTTTCGGTTCGGGCTGGCTAAGTAGAGAGTCTCCACCGCCACGGTTTTCCGGCTGTGGCTTTTGCCTGCCCGACCGGGCCCGTCCCCTATTTGGATATTAGGAAAGTGACGTCTTTCGAGGCGCTCTGGCCCGAGACGGTATCGGTGACCGTGACCATCAGGCTGTAGTTGCCGGGGACGTAGCCGGTGGGATCGACCGAGATGTAGATCGGATCGATTCCGCCGGGCCGGCTGATATCCTGTTCGAAAGTGGTCACCACCTTGCCGACCTCTTCCCGCACGCCGATAAAGCGTCCGAGAGCGTTGATAATCTTGCGGGCAGCGCTGAGGCTGCGGTTGGAGCTGCTGATCAGGTAATCGACCCTGATCCGTTTGGTGCCGGAAGAGTCCGGATGCAGGTTGTACATCTCGTAGTAGACGAAAATCGGCATCTCGGATGTGAAGGATGCCGAGGGCATGGGCGAGATACGGTAGCCGCGGATCGAAAACTTGCTCGGCCGCGAGTCCTCCTGCACATCGGTGGCCAGGATCAGGTCGCTGAGGTGCAGGGTGTCGGTGCCGGTATAGGAATCCACCGAAAAGTTGCTCTGGTAAATCTGCATCAGGTTGCTCTGGGTCTGCTTGAGGCGCGTAGCCATGTGATAATTGCCGGGCTTGAGCTGCAGACTGAGCAGGTCGGGAATCAGATTTTCCTTCGAGGCGACGAAATTCGGCACGCGGTAGGTTTTGTCCTGCTTGACACGCGCCACTTCCTGCCACCAACTGTCGTATATCACAACTTCAAGTTCGACCGGGATTTCCACCGTTCCGAAGGGGTCCGGGACCTTGACCTGGTCGGTCGGCAGGCCGAAGAACACTCCCAGCGAGCTCAGCGTGTCCGGCCCTTTGAGCGCCACGGGGAAGTAGTAGTAGTTCATCGGCTCGTCTTCCTGCTTGAACTCGAAGGTTTCGGTGGTCTCCCCCTCGGTCAACCCGCGCTCGGTGAGCATCGATTCGTCGTTGAAAAGGTCCATCATGTAAGTGTGCTTGGCGTCTTCGATACTGCCGCCCTGGAAATTGTGCATCTCGTTGGCCAGTTCATTGTATTTCGGGTCCAGCTCGCCGCGTGAACGGAACAGCTCCTCGACGTTGCGTCCGCCGTTGTTCATTTCGGTCTGCAGGTCCGGAATGAGGGCCTCTTCGAGGCTGTAGGCTATCCGGTAGAAATTGTTGCGCGCCACGAAATTGTAAATCAGGGAATTAGAGCGGTTTTTGCTGTAGAGCCAGCTTTCGTTGTCGCGGATCGCCCAGTTGCCGTTGAGACTGATCTTCTGGTCCGGTTCGCCGTGCTTGATGTACACTCGCCCGCGTTCGTCGTAACCAGGTCTCAGCGGGCTGTAGTATTCCTTGCGGACGAACCTGATCCGTCGGTAGTGTTCCACCAGCCGCTCGTTCTTGAGCGTGGTCGGCGTGGGGTCTTTCCTGCCCCAGAAAGAGATGAGCCAGATTCCCTTGCGTCCACTGGGCGTATATTCGAATTCACGGCGCTGGTCGCTGATGGTCAGATCCTTGAGATCATTGAAAACTTCCTGGGCGAGCTGGTCGTCCATGTTGCGGGCCGCGCTGAAGTAGGCATCGCAGGCCGTCGCATCCTCTTCGAGGGCGAACAGCTCGACCGACATCATGAATCGCTGACGCGGCGTGAGCTTATCGATCCCCTCCTCTTCCGCGATTTTCCGGAAAAAGTCGCGGGCCAGATCCTTGTCGCCGGAGTTGGCGTAAATCCTGGCAAGCTGGAAATAGTATTCGGAACGATCGCCGAACTTGTCCTGCAATTCGGTGAGGAAGAGGATGCCGCGCTCCAGAAAGCGGTCGTTGATGTAGGCATCGCAGAGGAAGTTGAGAGTCTGGACGTCGTTCGAATCCTGGCGCACCAACTCTTCCAGCGTGTCCCAGAAGAACGTCTCGGGATAACCCTTCAGGGAAAACTTGTCCACCGCGATCGCCTCGTAGTAGCGCACCTTTCGGCTGGCAGGGGCGATTTTCTTCATCCGTTCGAGGGTCTTCTGCATGTCTTTTGCTTTGTTCCGGATCAAGTATACCTCACAGAGACCATCCAGTGCCTCGAGATTGGCCTTGTCCCTGTCGAGAACCTGCTTGAAAGATTTTTCCGCGTCCTTTTCGTCCTTGAGGTAGAGCTGCGCCTCTCCCAGGTAAACCAGGGCCTGGACAGTGGGCTGCTCCTTTTTAAGCCATTTTTCAAGCGCTTCCCTGGCCCGGGTCCAGCCGCGGTTTTTCACCGCTTCTTCGGCGATCTGAAAAAGGACTGGGCTCGAAAGGGTATCCGGAAGCTGGTCGGCGGCGGATGGCCCGGCGTTGAAAAGAACGAGGAACGCACCTGCCAGAAGACAAAATTTTCGCATGATTCTGCCTATCGTCTTTAAGGCCAAATCTTTACGGACGTTCATTAATTTTACACACGAAACCGGAAAAAGTTTGGGGTAATATAACAGGTAAGCCGACGGCGGGCAACCGGCCCGGATCCGGCTGCCCGGACAATCATTTGTAGCCGAAAGCCTGGGGAACCACGAGGGAGATTTGCGGGAGGTAAGTCACCAGGAACAGAACTACGATCATCGCCACGAAAAACGGCAAAAGCGGCCGCGTCACTTTGCCGATCGTAGTGTGGGCGATAGCGCAGCCGACGAACAGGCAGGTCCCCACCGGCGGAGTGCAGAGGCCGATGCAGAGGTTTAAGATCATAATGATCCCGAAATGGATGGGATGTATGCCCAGCTCGAGCGCCACCGGCAGGAAAATCGGGGTGAAAATCAGCACCGCCGGCGTCATGTCCATGAAGGTGCCCACAATGAGCAGAAGCAGATTTATGATCAGCAGGATGACGATCTTGTTGTCCGTCAGCGATATCAGAAACGCGCTGATTGTCTGTGGGATATTTTCGTAGGCCAGCACCCAGCTCATCGCCACCGAGGTGCCGATCAACAGCATCACTACGGCGGTAGTAATGCCGCATTCGAGCAGTATCGGGGGCAGGTCCTTCCACTTCACCTCGCGATAGAGGATCACGGTCAGGACTAACGCGTAGAGCACGGCCACGGCGCTGGCCTCGGTGGCCGTAAATATCCCGCCGATTATGCCGCCCAGGACGATGAAGACCAGCAGCAGGCTCAGGATGGCCCGCCTGAACTTCACCAGGAATTCCTTGATCGAGCTGCGGTCACCCTCGCCGTAGCCCTTGCGCCTGGCGATAAGCCAGCAGACGAACATCAGCCCCAGACCCATCAGGATGCCGGGCAGGAAGCCCGCCAGAAAAAGAGCCGCCACGCTCAGGCCGCCGGCGGCCAGCGAATAGACAATCATGATGTTGCTGGGTGGAATGAGCAGCCCCGTGGTAGCCGCGGTAATACTGACCGCGGCGTTGAAATCCCGGTCGTAGCCCTTCTTGTTCATCACCGGGATCATGAACCCGCCGATGGATGATACTGCCGCCACCGCTGAACCGCTGATACTGCCGAACAGCATACAGGTCAGGACGTTGACGAACGCCAGCCCGCCGGTGAAACGGCCCACCAGGGTGCCGGCGAAATCGATCAGGCGCTTGGCGAGCCCGCCCCGGCCCATCAGCATTCCGCTGAGGATGAAAAATGGAATGGCCAGCAGTGCGAAGGTGTCTATCCCGGTGGCTACCCGGTGGGCTATCGTGACCAGGGCCGGCCTTCCGCCGATGGCCCACAGCGCCGCCAGGGTACTGAGCCCTATCGAAAAGGCGATAGGCACGTTCAGCAGGAGCAGGACGACGAATGTGACCAGCATGACTATCAGAGGCAGGTATTCCATGTCCTGTTTCAAACTCCCAATATACTGATATTAAATAATATAAAGCGTCTTAATCCAGTGATACTTTAAGCCGTTCGGCCTCTACGCTGGAGACCTTCCCGCGGCCGGTCAGGATCAGCAGCTCCTCGATGACGAACTCCACCGCATAAAGGTTCAGGAAAAAGCCGCTGATCGGCAGGGCCAGATAAACGTAGCCCATTTTGATGTGCAGCGCCGGGCTGATCTGGTTATTCATCAGTACCACCGCCACCATTTTCAACCCGCCCAGGAAAAACACGCCGGTCGAAAAGAAGATGATGCAGCAGTAGGCGAATACGGCGGTCAAGCGCCCCCAGCGCTCGGGCAGCCGGTTCACCAGGATGTCGATCCCCAGGTGTGATCCGCGCCGCAGGGCCACCGCCGACCCCAGCAGGCCGATCCAGATCAGCAGGAATATCGCCAGTTCCTCGGTCCAGCTGCTCGGACTGCCGAGTACAAACCTGGTAAACACCTGCCAGAGCACGGTCAGGGTCATGACCAGCATGGACATCCAGAGACCGGTATCGAGCAGACGGTCGAGCAATTTTTTCAACCAGAGAAACATTGTTAAGCCTGATTGCTAATTTTATAAATAATAACCAGTTATTATTCTTTCCCTGAAGTTCCGTTTCAAGCGTATTCAGCGCACTGCCCGGATCCTTTCGACGAGCCGATATTCGACCGGGTTCGTCTGCCGGTACTGTTCGTAGAGGGGTTGGACTTTTTCCATGAAGGGCGTCTTGTCCGGCACTCCCACTTCCACTCCGGCTTCCTTTATTTTCTCGAGCGACTCGCTTACCATTTTCGTCCAGATTTCGCGCTGGTAGCGCATGCTTTCGTTGGCCGCCTGCTGGAGCATCCTCTGTTGCTGTTCGGAAAGCCGCTCCCAGACCACCTGGCTCATCAGCAGCACATCCGGGATAGTGGTGTGCTCGTCGAGGTAGTAATAGGGGCAGACTTCATAGTGATGGGAAGTATAGAGCGAGGGCGGATTGTTTTCAGCGCCATCCACCACTCCCTGCTGGAGGGAGGTGTAGAGCTCTCCCCAGTCGATAGGCGTGGGCGAGCCGCCGAGGATTTCGATGGTGCGAACCGCCATGTAGCTTTTCTGCACCCGGATTTTCATTCCCGCCAAGTCTTCCGGGCTGCGGATGGGCTTCTTCTTGGTGTAAAAGCTGCGGCTCCCCGAATCGTAATAGCACAGGCCCCTCAGCCCCATCGGCACACCGCTCAACAGTATTTCCTCGCCGATATCCCCCTCGAAAACTTTCCAGGCGTGCTCCTCGTTGCGGAAGAGATAAGGCAGGGAATAGACGCTGTAACTGGGCACGAAAGCCTCCATCACCGCCGCGCTGGTCTTGGTGATGTCGATACTGCCGAACTGCACCAATTCGATAGACTCGCGCTCGCTTCCCAATTGCTCGCTGGGATAAACGTCGATCGTCATACTGCCTTCGGACAGCTCCCGCAGCCGTTTCGACATGTACTCCATGGCCTGGTGCACAGGATGCACCACATCGAGTCCGTGGGAGAGCTTGAACCGGATTATTTTATCACTGAACCCGCCGCAGGATACGGTCGTGGCAAGAAGCAGGCAAAGGAGAATGGGGCGGGAACGCCAAATCATGGCTTGTCTCGTGCCGGGGTACCGGTTTCCTGAATCGCCGTGCAGTATGAAGGCAATAATATTAAGCCGGCCCATGGAGGCGGTCAACAGGATAAGCGGCGCGGCCGTAAATAGTGTCAGAACTGGCGGGATACGGAAAGGGTCGGCCTGGCCATCCCGGTCGGGGCATCCGGCCGGTCGAGCTCGAGATGGACCTGCAGGCCCCGGCCAGCCATGAAATCGGCGCGATTGAGCTTCTCGCTCACCAGCACGTCCAGTACGCTCACCAGATGGTTTGCCACCAGGATAGTGGCGAAAGTGCTCCTCCTTCTGAACGCGCTCTCGCTCTTGTCGAACAGGCGCCGGTAATCGACCTTTTCCCGGTCCAGACCGGTCCAGTCCCAGCCGTAGGCCACCGGGTAGACCTGGCGGTTGTAAGCCTGGAGCGCAGCCTGTACTTCGGCTTCACCGGCCGGCACCGGCAGGCCGCCGTTGGTTTGGGTATAATTGTTGATCTTGGCGATCTCCCATTGGTGCCCGTTGTAGGTGCGCGGGTCGGCTTCGGGCTGGAGTTCGGCCTGGGAGGGGTCGTCATCGTAATCGCCGCTGGAGGGCCATTTGAGCAGGTCTTCGTAGTATTCACCGTAGCCCGGCAGCAGGATGTCCACGGTTTCGGTGGTGTTGTTGCGGAAGCCGGGGTAGACGTAGTTGTTGCGCGCGGAGCGCGCCAGGAGCTTATAACGCGCCCTGAAATTGTTGCCGCTGATATTGCGCGAGACGAACCCGGCAATGCTGGCGCCCTCGGCTGCAAAGTACGCCCAGGCGCGCGGCTTGCCCTCCAAAAGCTGCGGCAGGCCGGGAACCAGGGCGCCCAGCAAGAGTTTCATAGGCGTGCCGAGTTCATGGCGGGCCTGAGGGTCCTCTTGCCGGAGAATTTCGAACCGGCCGGCCGCTGGAGCTGCGATTACAACTCTACGTGGGCCGGACTGAATCGGCGTTTCCGCGGCCAGGTGGCTCACCGCCGGAAGCAAGCAGAGAAAAGCCGCTGTCGAAATCTCTTTTACCATTTTCACCCGCCGGTAGTTAAAAAACAGGGCGCTCCCTGTTCCGGGAATACCGGCCAAAGAGCGCCCCGTCGAGTCAATTTATGCGAGGCTATGTCAGAAGTGAGCCGAAAGCGAATAGAACGTCCGGTCGCTCAGGGGGTTGACTCCCATTTCGCGCGCGATGTCGAAGCTGTAGCCGTGGAAATTGATACCGAAACCGATCAGCCCGCCGCTCAAGTCTCCCTCTTCGCTCATGTAGCCGCCGCGCATGGCCAGCAACATGTCCTCGATCGGCTCGATCGAAAACTCGCTGCCCACGAATACTCCTGTGTTGGCCGGATTGCCCACCAGGAACCTCTCGTAATCGGCGGCCAGGAGCAGGTTGAAGCGGTCCTGTTCGAGCAGGTGCTTGAGAATGTTGTATCCGGCGCCGACTCTGATGCGGCGCGGCAGCCTGTCAGACTGGTTCTCGTTGTTGAACTGCATGTTCGTGCCGAAATCCAGCAGGGAGGCGCCGAACTGCAAAGGTACCTCCTCGAGGGGCCGGTACAGCAGGCCGAAATCCAGTGACACGCCCGTGCCGATGCCTCCCTGGGAACTGGAAAGCTTCTCGCGGATGTACTTCATCGACACACCGAGATCGATCTTCTTGTTCAGGCGGCTGGCGAAAGAGCCGTAGATCATCCAGAGGCTCTGATTGTCAATTCCGGTGAGGTTCTGCCCCTGGCCCACCACCTCGCTGGAGCCCAGGTCCCAGAGGTTCATCGAAATGGCAGCCACGCCGATGTCCTTGATCGGTATGCCGAAATTGAAGAAGTTGAAGCTGATCTGGTCTTCGGTTTCGGCCCCGCTCATGTCGCTGACGGTGAAAGAAAAGCCGTTATAGCGCGAAAAATAGAATTCGGGTCGATTTATCGACACCAGGCCCGCAGGGTTCCAGATCACTGTCGGCATACCCTCGGCTACGCCGGTGAAGGCGTGGCCCATGCCGATAGCGCGGGCGCCGTTTCGTTCGGTGTATTCCGCCTTGACCCCCTGGGCCAGAAGATTTGGCACCAGATAAGGGACCATGGCGATTACTGCCAAAGCAGGCAGGAATTTTCTCAACATCTCAATTCTCCTTCCGGGGGGAAGTTGAAATTTTTCATCAATTTGAGTATCAGCACGCGGGCTGGGGGCCCGGATTTCCTGTCAGCGACTAAGTAGGGCTTTACCGACGGCTTCTACCTCCTCGGAATTTGATAAAGAACCGATTTCGTTCGATTTGCAGATGATTTTATATAAATATACTCCATTTGCAACCTTTTGTCGATATTCGTCGCGTCCGTCCCAGTCCACGCTGTGGAACCCCGCCGTCGGCAAGTGGTCCCGCAGCTCACGAACCGGGCGTCCGGCAACCGTGAATATTCGGATCAGTACCTCAGCCGGGCGGCTCACTTCGAAGCAGATCGCAGTCTGATCGCTGAAAGGATTCGGGTAGTTCACCACGCCGGTCAGGGTGAGCCGGCCTGCCGATTCGGCCACATAAAGCATCAGTTCGAGCCGGGCCGTATTGAGTGCGTTGTCAGTGGCCCGGAAACGGAAACTGTGCAGCCCCTCGCTCACCCGGTTCAACTCGACCTGGACCGTTCCCTCCTGGTAACTATCCCGCCGGTAGCTGAACAGCCCGGTCAGGTCCGCCGACCAGGTCAGCCCCTGGTCCACCTCCACTGTCAACTGTTCGCCCGGCCTGCCGGTGGTGTTGATTCCGCTTTGGTCGCTGACCACCAGCTCGAGCTTCTCGGCGCGGCTCACCCGGTCGCCGTCGCCGGTTTCCCTGCCGCCTGAATAGACCCTGATCTGCGGGGCCGTGCTGTCGGACAGCACGCCGGTATCTGCGGCCAGAGGCATCCGCATACTGGCGCCGGCCGCATCCACCGACTCGCTGGTGGCGTAGCCGATGAACATCCCGGCGCCCAGATCGGCGGAGTCGGCCGGGACCGATCCGGCAAGTCGGGCCGGCAGGATGAACGTCCCGCCGAACACTCCCCCGGTTACAGTCACCGGCCCGCTGAACAACACCACCGGCTCCCGCTCGTATGTTACCTGACGGGTAAGATTGTTACCGAACCAGCGACATTGATAGGAAATATCTACCGGCCGGCCCGTGGCGATAAACTTGATCGCGGCGACTCCCGAAAAAGAGACGTCGGCGCGGCCGCCCTCGCTGTCAACGCGGCCGGTGAACTGCACCTGGCTGCCGCCGGCGAGCCGGCTGCCGGGCTCGATTTCCACAGTCAGCTTTCTGGATGGAGTATGCAAGATCAGTGCCGGATCGCCGAAAATCGCATAGCGTTCCGCGTTTCCCAGGTCGCTGCCCGCCAGGCCGATCCGGGCTTCGAGCTGGGAAAGGCCTATCGGCCGGCCCGGCTGTTCGAACAGCTTCCGGACGAA
>JAZDIG010000168.1:0-2917 GCA_043805105.1 Candidatus Glassiibacteriota bacterium
GCGATCTGGCGCACGGATGGCAGCGAAAGCGGCGAACCGTTCGTCGATCCGGTCTGGATCAGCCGGCCGGACGGTTTCTTCATCTTTCTCACCGACCGGGGCCTGCGCCGGGTGTGGAAGATCGATTACCGGGGCGAGCTGCGCGGCTCGATAGACCTGCCTTTCGCCGCCGACCCGGTGTCGCTCGAGCTGGCGCAAGGGGGCCAGATGGCGCTCTACGACCGGGCTGCCTCCCTGGTCTGGCTGCTGGACGATTCGGGCCGTCCTCTCTGGTCATTCGCTCCAGGGGAGGGCCGCAAGTCGGCCGAACCGGCGGCGGTCAGTCTCTCACCGGACGGGGACCGGCTCTACTTTCTCTGGCGGCCCGAGGGCGAAGTGACCTCGCTCAGCCTGTTCGGCAAACGGTCCCAGTTCCGGGTCACCACGCTGCCGGCCAAGGAAACCGCGCGTTTCGCCGCCGCTTCAGTGGCTGGCAGGGAGCTTTTCTGCTGCCTGGCGGCCGATGGCCCGCTCCTGTTCGACCCCCTTTCCGGGAAGTCCAGCCGGATCGAGATCGAGGATGGGCCGGTCTGGGACGTTCGGGCAGCCGGAAGCGGGCTTTACCTGCTTGCCGGCAAACCGCTCACCCTGTGGCTGGTCAAGCTGGAGAACGGCGACTGATGCCTCCTGGCGCAACTTTCCGTGCCGTTCGTCTCCCCCTCCCTCTGTCGACCGCCCTGCTGGCAGCCTCTCTGTTCGTTGCCGCACCGCCGGCGGCTGCGGCTGACCTTATCCAAGTCTCCCACTGCGACACAATACATCCGGCCGGCCCGGATACGGCGGCAAAATTATCAGCGAAGTTCCTGGTCGCGGGTTCCTGGCAGGTTCTCTGCGGAACGGACACCCTGGCGGACAGCCTCTACCGGGTGGAGCCTGTCCGGGGAACGGTGAGCTTCCGGGCCGCGCCTCCCTGCGAAAGCCTGGTGGTTTGTTACCGGGCCTGGTCCGGGATCGGCCTGCCGGAGGTTTTCAGCCTGCGCGAGGGATTCGGCGACAGCCTCGCCGCTCAGGTCCGGCCGGCGGCTGACACCCTGGCCCCGCCGGCCGGAGCGGCCGGCGGGATCGGCGGCGGGGGGCCGGGAGAGGGCTTCCGGCTGGCCGGGTTCGAAATCCAGGGCAGCAAAAGCGTGTCCGTGGCCGGCGGGGGCAACGCCGGGGGCACGCAATTCGACCAGAACCTGATGCTCACGATCGACGGCAAGCTCACCCCCGGCACCCGTCTCAGCTTCCGCCTCCACGACCAGGACCTTCCGCTGTCGTCAGACGGCCGCAGCGCGGAGCTGCGCGAGCTGGACGAAATTTCGGTCAGGCTGGTTTCCCCAGGCGCGGAGGTTTCCCTGGGCGACTACGACTTCCGGCTGGCCGGCTACCGCTTCGCCGCGATCGAGCGCAAGCTGGACGGAGTGGCCGGCACAATCTCCCGCGGCCCGGTGACTATCGGCGCGAGCGCGGCCCTGGGCGGAGGTACTTTCCGCAGCCTGAGGTTCAACGGCGCCGAGGGCCGGCAGGGGCCGTACCAGCTCACCGGCCAGAACGGCGAGCCGGTGCGCGTGCTGGCCGGCACGGAAAAGGTCTGGCTGGACGGCCGCCAGCTGCAGCGCGGCCTGCGGGGCGACTACGTGATTGACTACAACCTGGGTACGCTCACTTTCACCGACCGCCAGCTCGTGGGCTCGGACAGCCGGATCGAAGTGGATTACGAGTACTCGAGCTTCGCCTTCAAGAAAGGCCTTTACAGCGTTACCGCGGAAACTGCGGGGAAGCCCGGCAGCCTGCGCGCCTATTTCCTGCGCGAATCCGACCTCGAGGACAGCCCCCTGGGCGGGCAGTTCACCGCCGGGGAGCTGGCCTATCTCGACACGGTCTCCACCGGCGGCGACAGCTTTTCGGTGCCGGGAGTGCGTTTCCTGGGCCGCGGCCTGGGGCGCTACCGGCTGAACTACGACACTGCCGGCCGGCCCTGGTTCGAATTTGTCGGGACGGGCAGCGGCGACTACATGGTCAGTTTCGACCGGGTGGGCCGGCCGCGCGGCGGCTACGATTTCGACCAGGAGCGCGGGGGCTACGTCTACGTCGGCCCGGGCAACGGTGAATACGAGCCGGCCGGGGAAGTGACTCCGCCGGTGCGGGACGACCGGCTGGGCGCCAGCTTCACACTCTCCCCTCTGAGCCACGTGGCGCTGGCCGGCGAGGCCGCCCTGCTCAGGCGCACGCTGAACCTTTTGACCGGCGCCCGGGAGCCGTTTCGGTCGGCCCACAGCCTCGAAGTCCGGATCGACACGCTGGGAGTGGCCGGGCTGCCGGCCAGGCTTTCGGGCTGGGGCGCCAGCTCCCGGGTGGAAAAGGGGTTCAGTTTCCAGGGCCGGCGCTACGAGGCGGATTTCGAGCGGCGCTGGCACCTGCTGCCCCTGGAGTCGGGGGCGGGCGGGCCGGCTTTCGGAGAAAAAACGCAGGAAGCCGGCGCGAGTCTCGGCCTGGGCCGGGGCCTGGGAATCAGCGCCTCCAGGGGCAGGCTGGTCCGCACCAATGGCGAGCGGGCCGACCGCAGCCTCTACGGGCTCGATTTCACGGCCCGGGGCCCGTTCCAGGCCAACTGGACCCGGCTGGACGTCCATTCCCTCCGCACCCCGGCTGACACTATCGGCGTCACCGTCCGCAGTTACCGCCTGCGCGACAATGCCCAGGCCCAGCTCAAATGGGGGATATTGACTCCGGGTTTCGCGGTCGAGCGGGAGGAATTGACCGCGCCGGACCTGGCCGGCGGGATCGCCGGGACCCGGCATCTGGAGGTAAGCCATCGGCTGGGGGCCGATTTCGGCCCGCGCCTGCGCACCGAGCTTTACCTGTTGGGCCGCGACACCGGCCACCTGCTTTCCCC
>JAZDIG010000169.1:0-4632 GCA_043805105.1 Candidatus Glassiibacteriota bacterium
ATCTTTTGTATAAATTCTTTTTTCATCAGTCTTAAGATATTTGTCCCTTCCAGCTTTATCCCCTTCATAGGCTACAGCCAATTTGCGTTCAATTCCCTGCAGAGCGAGGCTTTCTGGTTCTACATTCCTAATATCTCCGGGGTTGGCGTCAGGCACTGCAAGCCATTTTTTAAGAATTCTGAGTTTCATTTTTTCTCCTAACTACTCAAATAACTTTTGTAGTTCTTTAATCTTCTCCCAGCCTTCACCTTCCTCTACGCTCTCGACCTCGATCCGCTCGAAATATCTGTCCAGGACCGCCTCCCGTTCCGCTGCCAATGGCGGCGAACAGTAGTCCTCCTCCTCCCAGACCGCCGTGTCAATGTCCTTCCACCTGGCGTTTCCCAGGCTGAAACTCAGCGCCTTGCCGAACGGGCGCAAGCCCCGGAACTCCCCGGCCGACAGCTTTCGTTCGAGCTCGGCCAGAAGCTCCCTTTTCACTCCGGCGCTCACCAGGTAGTGCGCCACTTTTACCTCGCCAGCTCGACCCGGACAGTCTGCCTTCCGGTGGGGGGCAGCTCCAGCACTCCCTCCCGGCCGGACCAGCCGTCCAGGTGGAGGATGATCTTGTCCGGGGGCGTACGGTCCGGCGGGTCGAATGTCAGCGAGGCCGAACGGCCGTCTTCCGCCACCCTCAACTCAAAAGAAACTTTGCCGAATTCCGTTACCACGCCGTCCAGGCGGGTGACCAGGCCGGAACCCGCCCATTCGGCGGGCAGGCCCTCGAACAGGTGCAGTTCTCCGCCCCGCTCGATCACCAGCAGGTGCCGGACCAGCCGGACAAATTCCGCGCTGGCCCAGTTGTGCGGCATGTCGCCCACCATGGCCTGGCCTTCGCCCACCGGCTTTTGCTCTTCCCTCCACACCAAGGTCGGCGAAGCGTGGTTGGCGAAAGCGTAAAGGGTGCGAGCGGCCTTGCGGCCGTCGCCGGTCCAGAGCAGGGCGTGGGCGTAAAAGGAGGCGAAGTAGTTCCAGAGGCCGTCCTTCAGCCAGCCGGTATCCAGGACCAGGCCCTCGCGCTCGACCGCGGCCAGCATCTCCAGGTTGCCCCGCAGGATCGGGTCTTCGGGTTCAAACACCTTGCCCGGAAACACCGCGTGCAGGAAAGCCCACTGAGCTTTCTGGGGCGGGATATTATCGTTCTCCACCATTTGGATCGGGACGTAGCGGTTGCCGTGGGAATCGGTCCGCACGTCCCGTTCGGCGGCCTTCCTGAACCCGGCCAGGAAA
This sequence comes from Candidatus Glassiibacteriota bacterium, assembly GCA_043805105.1. GTDB lineage: Bacteria > Gemmatimonadota > Glassbacteria > GWA2-58-10 > GWA2-58-10 > JAZDIG01. Next base: position 1,270 of record JAZDIG010000169.1, read on the forward strand.
TCTTCGTATTCGGCCTGCCAGCTCCCGGCCTGTTCCTGCCGGCCCAGCCAGCGGGCCGCCTCGGCCGCCGCCTTCATCCCGGCCAGGTTCCAGTAAATATTGGTGTATTCGGGATAGCTCCCGGACAGGCCGCCGTCCGAAAAACCCGCCGGGATCAGGCCAAAATTGGGAGCGGCCGGATCAGTGGAGGCTGTCCGGCGCATGGCCTCGATCGCCTCGAAGCCTCTCTCCACCGCGGGCCACACGCCCTCCAGCCATTGCCGGCCGCCGGTCAGCCGGGCATGACGGGTCACGGCCCAGAGCACGATCCCGGTCTCCTTCCAGTGGCCGTCGATCAGCATGAACGAGCCGTCGGGACGCTGGAAGCCGAGCAGGTAGGCGATCCCACTGCGCGCCTCCGCCTCTCGCCCCAGGAATGTCACCGCTTCCAGGAGAAACGAGCCGTCCACCACCCACAGGCCCCGGTACACGCTGGGCCCCACCTGAAAAGCCGGCAGACCGTTCCGGATCTCCCGGGCCTGTAGATGTTGCGGATCGAGGATTCGAGCACGGCCTGGACTGTCGAGTCCGGCACCGTGATCCGGCCGTAGGGCAGGTCGATCCCCTCCCAGTAGCGCACTGCCTGCCGCCGCAGGGAAAACGGGTCGGCGATCAGGGAGTCGACCTGCGGCAGGGTCCGGCCGCGCGCCACCGCGAAACAGCGCAGGGCGGTGTCCCCGGGTGCCAGCCTCACCGGCTCCAATTCCACTATCGCCCGGTTGTTCCAGTTGCGGAAGGTCATGACCGGCGCGGCCGTGATTATTTCGCTGGATTCGCCCACCCGGAAACGGCCTGGACCCGAACGTTCGGCCCGGTGGATGCTTTCCACTGCCAGGTGCGGGGTAAATGTGACCGGTTCGGCCCCGGCGTTGCGGTAGCCGACAATCAACAGGTCGTTACGGGGAGGGCCGTAGATCGGCCGGCCGTGCGTGTCCGTGCCCAGACAGAAGGTGTCCGGGCCGGCCCAGGCCAACGGCGGGGCAAGCGCAAATGCCTCCTCGGCGATTTCCAGCGCGCCCGCCCGCTTGAAAGTTCGCACCAATGGCACGCGGGCCGAATACAACTGCTGGCCGGCCCATTCCGTGCGGCTCTGGATGCCGGCCTGGACCCGGATGGTAAAATCCGCGTAAGGTCCGAAACTGACCCGCGCGTTCCGGGTGTAATCGTACAGCAGGCTGCCGTCGTCGCCCACCAGAGTCTTCTGGCGGTCGTCCGGCAGGCAGATCGAACTCTGCCACCAGCAGGGCGCATAGCGGAAGTCGGCGGTAAGGGCTTGGTCAGCGCGATGGGCGCTCCCGCCGCAGCCGACCGCCAAAAACGCCGCCAGCAGAACACCGGCGGGCAGGTCGCGTATCTTTTTACTTGTGGTGGTCATGCGCAACATCGCTATGCTATCGGCTCTTTCCCGCAATCTTCATGAAAACGGTATTTATCCGTTTCTGCGTAGGGGCGCACCCCTGTGTGCGCCCCCTTACCATCGAAATAATCCCGAATAATGGGCGGCCACGGGGGGCCGCCCCTACAAGTGTTGCGGTAAATTGTGAATCCGAGCTGTCAGGCATCAGCCCATCGCCGCGCAGGCTTGCCGCACCGCCGCCAGGCAATCCTTCATCGGCGGCAGGGGATTGCTGGGATCGCTCTCGTATTCCAGCGAAAACGGGCCGGCGAAGTCGATAGCCGACAGGCGTTTCAGGAGCCCGGGCAGGTCGAGCTGGCCCTGGCCCACTATCCGGTCCACCCACTCGGGCTCGCCAGCGCCGCCATGCACCATGTCTTTTAGGTGCACCATGTTGATCCGGTCGGAAAACTCATCGATCACTGCCAGCGGGTCCACGCCCGAACGGCCGTAGTGGCCGGTGTCGACACAGAGGCCTGTCAGGCTGGAAAGTCCGGCCAGCTTGTCTCGGAACATCTCGGGCTTGGCGTAAAGCTTGTCCTCGGGGCCGTGGTTGTGGATCCCCACCGGGATGCCGTACTCGTTGGCCAGCCGGTCCACCAGGGGCAGGGCTTCGTATTCCGGGGCGACGCTGATCGCGATCACGCCCAGCTTCCGGCCGACCTCGAACAGACGGCGCGCCTGGGCTTCGTCGTTACGCACCCGCTCCACGCCGAAAGCGTCGATCTTGATCCCGGCCGCGTCGAATTTACCGCGGGCCGCCTGCAGCGCCTCATCGGCTGAATCGAGCGGCAGGTGCACGACCAGGGCCAGCTCGATGTTGGACAGGCCCAGCTCCTGCATGCCGGCGATAGTCCGGTCGAGGTCCCACTCGCGGAAACACCAGCTCTGCATGCCCATCCGCAGGCCGCAGTATTCGTTCATAGCCGCGGGCGCGGCCGCCGGCTGGGCCGAGGAACCGGCTGCCGGAGTGGATTCAGCGGATGGCGAGCCTCCGCCGCCGCAGGCGGCGGCCAGGGTGGCGCCCACTATACCACCGCCAAAAGACAGAAAACTGCGCCTCGAAATTCTTTCCATTGTGACTCCGGTAAAAAGGACGTTTCCGAATATGCTTCAGGGCCGGACTCGAACCGTAGAGGTAAACCCGCCTATCCGCCCAAAGTATCCCGGGCGGAGTTTTCAAAAAGGACAGTTACAGCGTCGCTCAGGCGAGCTGGGCGCAGGCCTTTTTCAATTCGTCCAGGCACTCGCGCATCGCCGGCAGCGGGTTCTGCGGGTCGCTTTCGTATTCGAGCGAGAAGTAGCCGGCAAAGCCGATCTTCTTGAGCAGCTTGACCAGGGCCGGCAGGTCGAGTTTGCCGCGGCCGACTATTGCATCCTCCCAGCGGCCGTCCGCTCCCGGCACCATGTCCTTCAGGTGGATGCCGTGTATCCGGTCGGCGAACTCCTCGATCACGGCCAGCGGGTCCTCGCCCACCCGCTGGAAGTGGCCGGTGTCCACGCAGAGGCCGACACTGGTGGGCAGGGGTACCAGGTACTGGCGGATCAGTTCGCTCGTGCCGAACAGTTTGTCCTGCGGGCCGTGGTTGTGGATCGCGATCGGCAAGCCGTACTCCTGGGTGAGCTTCACCAGCAGCGGCAGTGCCTCGTGGGTCGGGCCGGCGCTGATCGCGAATACGCCCAGAGTCTTGGCGTATTCGAAAATCCGCCGCGCATTGGCCTCGTCGTTCTGGAAGTCCACCACGCCGCAGGCGTCGATACTGATTCCCTGGTCGCGGAAAGCCTGCACCCTGGCCTCCAGCTCGGCCTGCGGCGTTTCCACCGGCAGATGGCCGTCCGGCCAGAGTTCGATGTGGGCCAGTCCCAGGCTGTGGATCATGTCGTAGAGTTCCTGCGGCTGCTTGAAATTGCGGAAGCAGTAGCTCTGG
>JAZDIG010000170.1:0-10267 GCA_043805105.1 Candidatus Glassiibacteriota bacterium
AACGCGCCCTGGAGCTGGTCGCTCTTCGGTCCGTCCTGGCTCTCCACGCGATCAGTTTTGCCGCCGGCCTTATCATCGCCGCCGGAGCCGATCACTGCTTCGAGAAGGTCGCCGGCCGCTATCCCGACCGCCTGCGCCAGGTTCGGCCCGCCTTTCTGGGACGAGGTCTGCGAACCGAGCTTGCTGTATTCGGCGGCCGCCCTGTTCACTGCCGCCTGGCCTGAGGCGCCTTCTTTCTTCTTCAGATATGAGGACAGCGTTACCGGCACTGATATCCGGCTTCCTTCGGCGGGCACGGCGGTCTGGCTGTCCACGATACGTGAAGCTGCATCCTGAATCTGAACGGATTTTGCGTTATCCGGTGCGCTTCCAGTCGAGAGGGAGCTTGAGGATACGGCGGCGGAAGACTGTTGCTGTGAAGCTGCCGACTCGGCCGCTTCGGGCTTGCCGCCACTGGGAGAGCCGGTAATGACTCTTGAGAAAGGCGTTTCATTGCCCGGGTTGCCGACAGCCGGACTGTCAGCCGGTCTCCCGGTTGACGCTGCGGTAGTCAGGGTCGGACCATCGGTAAGGGCTTTCCCGATACCGCTGGTAAAAGTAAGGCTGCTCTTGGTTTCAGTCCCGAGCGCGGCGGCAGTCTGGCCGGCGGATTCCCCGGCTTGTGTCCGGTTAGTGGAATGCTGCTGAGCGGCGGTGATAGATCCCTTGAACGACAGGATCAAGTCGGCGGCGGCTTCCAGCGCCCGGGCGATGTCGCCCGCGGTGGCAGGCTGCGAGCCATTTTCGGCCGCCGCTGCGGATTGAGCACTGGCTTGACCACTGGCTGCAAAGCTCACCTGCTCGGGAGTGTTGTCAGGAACGGTGATTTCCGGCGCGGTCAGATTTTCTGTGCCGCCAAAAGCAACTTGACCGGCCGACCCGCTTCCAGCCGTTGCGCCCTCTGAAGCCGCAGCCTGAGTTTCCTGCGCCGGGGAGCCCGCCAGGAAAGATTCGGCGGCCGGGTGCAATCTATCGACTTTTGGCCCAGCCGAGGCAGCGGAATTTCCGGTTATCTCGCTTCCGGCATCCAGTCCGCCGGTAGCGGCCAGGATTTGTCCCAGCAGTTCGTTGAGCCGGCCGGTATCTGCGGCCGCAGTCTCACCGTCCGCTGCCGGAGTCCGGCTGGTTACCGACCCGGCAAGCCTGACTGCCAGTTCCCTGAGAGCCCCAATCTTTTCTTCCAATCCAAGCCGGGAGAAACCGGAGAGTTTTTCGGCCAGAGCCAGAGCTTCCCTGGCCGGGCCGGCCTCACCGGTACGTTGCAAATCTTCGATCCCCTGCCGGACGACTTTAATCAGGGACAGCAGAATATCCTTCCGGGCCGCTTCCTCACCCGCCGGGCTCAATCCAGCGGAGTCCGTGGCTCCGTCGCCGGCTGCGGACAGGCTGTCCACCAGCGACTGGATGGTCGACAGCAGGCGGTAAATTTCCTTCTGCAGCTGACCAGCGGACGGATTTTCAACCATGCCGGCCGGGACAGGGATTCCGGAGGTAGGCTCGACAGCGGAAACCGGATCGGCGCCAGCGGTCGCGCCGGCTTCCAGCGGCATATCCTCCTGGCCGACGCCTTTCGCGCTCAGGATGGACTCCAGAAGGGCCAGCGCATTCAACAGCGGATAATACTCGTCCGGAGATTCGATCTCATCACCGGCGGTTCCGGTCGATTCATTGGCAGTCCCGTCTCCGGTATCTGTTATTATAGTTAAAGCATCAGTCGAAGTCGTATCAGTCAGAGGTTCCAGGGGAAGGGAAATCGAGAATTCGAGCTGCTGCGCGGGAAGCTGGGCGTTTGCGTCCTGGGCCCGGGCTGCGGAAAGCTCCACAGCTTTCATCACCACATCGCCGTGGTTGCCTTTTTGGGCGATCAGGATGGCCGGAACGGCAGTACCGGTCAGGCCGGAGAGTCCTTCGACCATCAACCTGCGCAGGTCTTCCTCGGCCACCAGCAGCACCGAATCGCCCTCCAGGCTACCGAGGCTTTCCTCGAGCGCCTGGCGCAGATCGGCATCCAGACCGGGAGTCTGGAGAACCATGTCGAGCGGGACGAATTTTTTTCCGGATATTATGTTCAGACTGGAGAGTAGCCGGGCGATGAGGCTGTTGAAACCGCTGAGTGCGTCTGTACTATTAATAGTAGCGGCTTCTTCGCCAGCCGCGGAGCCCGGGTGAGCGGCCAGAGTGGTAAGACCGGGAGCGGTACCGAAAGTCACCGGGCTGGCTGCACTCTCAGCCGTCCCGGCGGAATCACCGATTATCGTGCCCAGCACATTGGAAAAGGAAGTCCCGGAACCGCCGCCGATTTTCATTTGACCGCCGGCATCGGCCGGGGCTGCAGTTCCGAGAAGCTGGGTTAATACCGTTAGATTGATCATCTGACTTTCTTCCCTGAAAGCCGGGTTCCATCCATGGAATTATCGTCACGTCCGTTGAAGGCAAACAGTGTGCCAGATGTGGCAATTCATTATTCAGCCACTGAATGATAAATGTAATCTGCGGAATATTATTGCGTTATCATCAGAACCACCGGGTCTTGAAGGAAAAATATTCCCATAGTAAATAAAATTATTTTATGGCATAGTAACATTATTTTCCCGGTGGTGAAGAACTTTTTTACCGCTTGCTCCGCCGAAACTTTTTCAACCGTGCCTGGTAAACAGGTTGACTGCCGATCCTGCGGCGGCCGGTCCACCTGGGCTCCGGGGCCCCGCGAGAGCGGGAATTCAGCGAGTGCCAGAGCAGCGGTTCCTTGACTGGCGCGGCAAGCAGGGCTAAGTTTCAAGGTGTTACAGAGTTTGTCAGTTTTTCTCAATGAACTGGAAACCCGCTATTGAGTGCCGACTTGAAAAGTATTCATCTTACTGATGTCGCTCTGGCCCGTACCGTCCGTTCCCTTCCCCTGGTTCTGCTCCTGCTGGTCGCCTCGTTCAGACCGGTTCTGGCACAGTGGAAAGTGGGCAGGGTCGACATTGTCGGAAACGAGCGGGTCACAGGCGGACAGCTTCTGTCCATTATGACCCTGAGCCGGGGCAAGAGCTATGCTGAATGGCAGGCCGAGGAAGACCGGGCCAGAATCCTCGCCTTTTACCGCAGCCGGGGCTTCCTGCAGGCCGAGGTTCAGGAATTCGAGAAAAATATCAACATAGAAAAGCAGGTGGTTGACATCACGATCCGGATCGATGAGGGCCGGCAGACGATGCTGGCCAAGATCGCCGTGGCCGGCAACACGGTGTTCACCACCGGCGACCTGCTGGGGATGGTGGACGTGGCGGAAGGCCAGCCTCTGGATGCCCGCAAGCTAGGCCAGCTCAAGCAGCGGATCGCCAATCGCTACCACGATGCCGGCTATCTTAACGCGCGGGTGGAAGATCATTATTACTTCCCGGCAAGCGAACGAGAGGCCGAAGTCTATTTTGACATCGCGGAGGGGCCGCGGGTCAACGTGGGCGAGATCGAGGTGACCGGCAACGAAAAGATCAAAACCTATATCATCTTGAAAGCCCTCGAGATCAGCACCGGCGGAGTGTACACCGAGGAGAAGATGCGCCGCAGCAAAGCCAATCTTTTCCGCATCGGGGTCCTGCGGGATATCCGCCACGAGCTGCATTTCCACGAGCAGGACAGCTCGGTGGTAGACGTCCGCATCTCGGTGTCGGAAGGCGAATTCCGCGCCGTGGGCGCCGGCGGCGGTATCGGCGACGTGGACGGCCTGCGCGGCTGGCTCGAACTGGGAAACTACAATCTTTTTCAGCGCGCTTTTGGCCTGATCCAACTCACCCGGGTCACCTACCAGCCATTCGAAAAAAATCCGACCTACGAATACTCCTACAGCTCCTCGCTCACGCTCAGGCAGCCTTACTTCCTCAACTCGCGGATCGAAGCCAGCACCACCGGCCTGTTCGAAAAAGTATCCTACGCCAACCACGACGAGGAAAAGCTGGGAATCAACCTCCTGTTGCGCAACATGATCACCGAGAGGCGCGAGCTGAGCCTTCTGCTGGAGCTGAACCAGCGCAATATTTTCAACGTCGACACGCTGTCCGCCGACCAGAGTATTGTCGACAACCGGGGTAACAACATCACCAACCTGATCACTCCGCTGGTGATGTTCGACCAGCGCGACGACCGCTTCAATCCGGAACGGGGGTACATGGTGGTCCTGCGGTCCACCCTGGCCGGCGGGCCTTTTCTTTTCGGTTCGATCAATTTCTACCGGTACAGTTTCGAAGGAAGCTACCTTCAACTCCTCTACCGTTTACCCAGCGGTTCGCCGATTATCCTCGCCGGGCAGATCAAGCTGGGCAAGGTCAGGGAATTCGGGAGCACTCCCAGCGTTCCGCCCACGGAAGCTTTCAACATCGGCGGGGGCAAAAACCTGCGCGGTTACGGGGAACTGTCGGTGGGACCGATCAACGACCGCAACGTGGCCGGCAACATCCTGATCCAGTCCAACTTCGAACTGCGCTTCCCGGTCTGGCACAGCCTGGGCGGCGTGCTGTTCCTGGATGCGGCAAACGTTTTCAGCCAGCTGCACCTCGACCAGCGCTTTCACCTGCTGACCACGGCCGGGGCGGGCTTACGCTACCGGACGCCGGTCGGCCCGCTGCGGATCGATGCCGCCTGGAAGCTGAACAACTTCTCGTCAGATGTGGTCAGGGAAGCGGGCGAGGTGATCGATCGGGAGCGCGCAAGCTGGGGGAGAATACATTTCGGGATCGGCCATTCGTTCTGAAACACTTGCGGCCAACAAATCGGCTCGCCCGGTGTATAGAATTTCACCGGCAGCGTAAGATATAACGATCCGGACAGTCGTTTCGCGGAGCAGTCAATTGAAATCACTCGAACAAATATTACATGCCCTCAAGCGGCCTTTCTTAATCCTGGGCCGGTTCCTGCTGCTTCTGGTCGTCGCCCTGATCGTGCTGGTTTATGTCTTCTATAAGACCAACCGCCGGGAGCTGGCCATGCTGTTTTCCTATTGGGTCGAGATGCAGACTCCGCGCCTGTTCGCCCCGGAAGTGAGGTTTTCCCGGGTGGAAACCACCACCCTGGGGCATTTCATATTCTATGATTTCGAGATAACCGACCCGTTCGAACCCGACCGCCTCTGCCTGAAGAGCGGCGAGGTGGAGGTGAGTTTCGATCCCCTGCAGCTTCTCTGGCGCGGTGGGATCACCCTTTCGAAGCTGAACATCCACCAGGGCGACTTCTGGATACACAAGGAGAACGGGGACGGCCCGGTCAACCTCAACCGGATCTTCAAACCGGGAAGCGGTGGAGGTGGCGGCGATGGAGTGAGCCTGCGGATCCGCCGCTTCCTGCTCGAAGACTGCCACGTCCGGCTCGAAGACATCGACAAACAACCGATCGACAACCTGGTCAACTACCTCGATGGCCGTTATACCAAGATCGGCGGCGAGAACATCATCGAAGTCTACGGTTCCTCCCTCGAAACCTCCTACTGGTCGCTGGGCAGCTGCAAACTGACGGGGATATTTACGATCGAGGGTGACGTGCTGAGTCTGCGCAAGACCCGCGTGCTCAAAGGCGGAACGGACCTGACCGGTGACGGTTTCGTCGATTTCAACAGCAGGAAATTTGAAATAAAGCTGCGGCCCGGCACACTCGAAATGGCTCACCTGCCTCCGGAGCTCGGGATGCGGGACTACCTCTCGGGTACGGCCGAAATTTCCGTCACTTTCGACGGCACCTTCGACTCGACCGCAGTCACAGCCGACATTTCCTTCCCGCGGGCGGATATCTTTTATCAGCATCCGGAAGATTTCTCCTGCAGGTTGCGCTATACCGCCGGCGTGCTCGGCTTCGAAAAAGTCTCGGCCGCGATCTGGGACGGCCGGTTGACGGACGGCCGGATGGAGTTCCGCTTCCGCGGGGAAAATCCCGGCTACAGTGTGCAGGCCCGGGCCAGCAGGATAGACCTGACCCGCCTGGGGGTGAGCGCCTTCGCCAAACTCGACGCCCATCTGAGCGGAGAGTTCAGGTTCCAGGGATCGGGATACACCGGCGACGACCTGCAGCTGCGCGGCAGCCTGCTGTCGGCCAGCGGCCGGCTCGAAGGCACGCAGGTGGATTCGGCCGATGGGGAGTTCAGCTACGACGACCGCAAGCTCAAGATCGACAACCTCGCCGTCTATTTCGGCCAGGCGGCCGCCACGGCGATCGGGGACATGGATTTCAACGTGAACGATCTTTTCCTGTTCGTCACCGTCGAACGGATGCCCGGTGAGCGGGTGGTGCGTTACCTGCCGGTGGACACTCTGGCCGGGACCTGCGATTTCTCCGGCACCTTCTCCGGCAATCCCTCCGACCCGGAGATGCGCGGCAGTTTCACCATACTGGACGGCTACCTGCTGGGAATCGAATTCGCCCGGCTGGAAGGAATCTGCCAATTGAACAGCCTGTTCGAGAGGCCGGATGGCACGGCGGAAGTCGGCATCCGGGGGATCACCCTCCGCGATGCCCACTTCGACAGCCTGGGGATCAAGGCCGAGATCCCCGAGCCGGGCATGGTCTTTTTCACGCCGATGGTGGTGGTGTTCGACTCCACGGCCAGCGCCACGGCTACTGGAACCTACATTGGCCTGGCCGACGGTTCGCCTGCCACTGTGTATTTCGACTCCCTGCTCGTAGCGTTCCGCGGCGAAGAAGCCCGGACCGAGACCCGGACCAGGCTCGAGCTGAACGGCGACAGCCTGTCGGTCGAAAAGGCCGACCTCGATCTTTTCGGCGGCACTCTGACCGGAAGCCTGCAGTACAGTCTGAACGGCAGGATCAAGGCCGATGCCGATTTCGCCGGGATCGACGTTTCGCGCGTGTCGAAGCTGCTGGACAGCGGTTTCGAAGTCGGCGGCACGCTGGACGGCAAGTTCGAGGTCGAGGGGCCGTCGGCCGAGCTCGAAGGACACCTCCAGGTCACGGTCGACAGCGCCCGCTTCGCCCCACTCCGGGCGGACAAGCTGACCGTCCAGGCCAGGCTGAGCGCCGGGATGCTGGAAGTGGAAAGGCTCGAGCTGTCCAAAGAAGGAGCCCACTGCCTGGCCAGCGGCCGGCTGCCGGTCGAACTGATAACTCAGCCCCGCGAGAGCGGCCGGCTGTCCGACCATCAACTTTCGCTCGAGGCGGTCCTGAGCAAATTCCCGCTTTCTGCGATCAAAACGGTCAACGTGCCGCTGACTGCCGGCACTTTCGGCGGACGAATCACGCTGACCGGCTCGCCCGCCGCTCCGGTTCTGCAGGGAGAATTGGCCCTGGAAGGAGGGACCGGCGTCATCGCGCCGATCAACCTCCGGCTGAACAATATGAAAGGCCGGGCCATCTTCAGCCCCGGACTGGTGGAGTTCGAAAAAATCGAGTCGGTGAGTCCGGAGGGATTGATCTCCCTGTCGGGCCGCATGCCGCTGAAAGGGTTCAGGCCCAAAAGTATCGAGCTGCAGGTCACCGGCCGCGACATGATCATGCAGCAGTTCAGGGACGTCACCAGCCTCAAGCTCAACGCCGACCTGACTGTCAGCGGGCCATTGGACGCACCGGTGATGCGGGGCAACGTCGAGCTGGTGGAGGGTGAAGTGAACCCCCTGATCGGAGCGGTGAGCGGCATAACCGGCGGCGAGAGCCTTTCGTCCCAGGAAGAGGTGAAGCTGCCGCTGAGCCCTATCGACTACGACCTGACTTTCAGAGCGATCAATAATTTCTGGCTGCGTAACCGCAACGCCAACATCAAGCTCACCGCCAGCCTGCGCGCCGTGCAGACCGATTCGGTACCCCAGGTTACCGGCCAGATCACCACTGTGGCGGGATATTATTCTCTTTTCGGCAGACGCTTCCGTATCCGCTACGGCTCGATACAGTTCCAGGGCCAGTCCAGCCTCAATCCGCTGTTGGACATAAACGCCGAACGCGACGTGCGCGGCAAGGTGCTGCGCTCAGACCTGGCCGGAGCGGTGCTGGGTTCGAGGAGTTCGAGCGGGCCGAGTATTCCGGGGGAGCAGTATGAAGTGGATCGCAACACCTTTTACCTGCATATCGGCGGCACCCTCAACAGCCCGCAGTTCGAAATCACCGTCAGGGACCGCGAAGACCGGGAGATCGAACCGCCCCTGACCGAAGAACAGGCGCGTACGCTGGTCATATTCGACGAGACTTACCGGGAGTTTCAACAGCAGTCGAGCTATTCGCAGAGTAAGTTCCTGGACCAGGCCGCTAACTTGGCCCTCAACCAGGCCAACCCTTACCTGCAGGAGTTGACCGGTTTCGACGAGTTCAGCTTCGAAAGCCAGCTTTTCAACCGCGGCAACGACCAGTCTCAGTCCGGGGAGCGCGCGAGTGCCAAGGTCACCATGGGAGAATTCCTCTTCGAATCGATCTTCTTCAGTATCTCCCAGGACATAATCGATCCCTCGGCCCGCAGCGCCCAGATCGAGTACCTGATCGACCGCAACAGCTCGATAATCAGCCAGACCGATTCGCGCGGCCATTTCAGCGTCGATTACCGCTACAGGATAAGGTATTGAGATTTTACCGGCAGCCGGCTTTCCAGACCAGCAAAAGGCAGCGGCAGGTTTCCTCTGAAAACCGGCTTAAATTTAAAGACTTTAAAATGTTGACAAGATTTGGAGCAATCTATAATTTTCTTTGTTTAAGTTCAATTTGAAACAATTATCGCACATAAACATTTAATTGGGGGTGGGGGGTTCACCGGGGCGCTGTCTGGTTATCCCGACGCCGGCGATGAATAATCTGCTGGCGGCGCCGTCAAAAATGTCAATAAGAACTTCAATATGGATGTATCCTACAAAATCGCTGCGGAGAGGTAAAATGAAAAGTTCGCGATTCAAAAGAACACCCGGCATTTTAACGGCCTTACTCATTCTCGCCGTTTTCTGTTGTAATACGCTTATGGCGCAAACCGGGCGTCCGAAGATCCTGGTGCTGCCGCCCGATACGGAAAATGGGACAGATCGCAAGTTAGTCGAGCAGTTCCAGTGGGACCTGGCCAAAGCGCTCGACAAATCGGGATATTTCGACATTGTGACGCAAAAGGATTACGAGAATTACCTCAAAATTCACAACCTGGCCAAAGCCAACTCCATTCCCGACTCGATCCTTCCCCAGATGATGGATGACCTGCAGGCGGCGATCTACGCCCGCACCAAATTCAGCCAGCCCGGCGGCAAGGGTACGGCCTGTTCCGCCAGGGTGGAATACGTTTTCCCGAAAAACGATTATACAATTCCGGGCGAACAGCTTTCGGTCGAGAGCGAAAAGCAGTGCGAGGACCTGGCGAAGAACTGTATCAGCGTGATAGTAACCGCCTCGGAAAAGATCAGCGCCATGTCCATCGCCCGCTCATACTTCAACAGCGCCATTTACGACAAGGCTCTGGAAAATTACCAGAAGTTAGTCCAGATGGAGCCCAAAAACATCAACTACCATTACATGATAGGGATGTGCTACCTGAAGTTGAACCAGAACGATCAGGCGGTGGCGGAATTCGAGAACATCATCAACGCGCTCGATCCCAACAACATTCAGGCGCACGAAGCGCTGGCCAACTATTATTTCACCGCCGAAAACTTCGAGGGTGCGCTGAAACATTTCAAGAAGCTGGCTGAACTGAAGCCGAATGATTACGCCTACACCCAGTACTGGGCTTTCGCACTGATGAAACTGAACCGGCCGGACGAGTCCATCGAGGTCTACGAGAAGTTGCTCAAGATCAGGGACGAAGACCCCAGTATCCGGCACCAGATGGCTTATTATTATTACAGCAAGGCCAACGATCTGGAAGCTGCCGGTGATTCGGCGGCCGCCAAAAGCACAGCCCGGAAGGCCGTCGCACACATGCTGCGTTCGGTGGAACTCTGCAATCAGGCCGCGGACCCCGCCAATCCCGCTTGGATCAAGACTCACTGCGACCGGCTCAACCTGCTGGCTCTGGCGCAACGCAAGGCGGAAGACCTCGACGGCGCAATAGCCTCGCTCACCAAAATTATCGAATTGGACCCGTCCTATCCCAATGCCTCCTTCAACATGGGGATCTACGCCCAGAGGGACAAAAAGTACGACAAGGCCATCGAGTATTACAACAAGGCGTTGAAGTCTGCCGATGACTCCCAGAAAGGCACAATTTTTCAACAGATCGGCTATATCAGCCAGCGGGAGCAGAGCAATTTCTCCCAGGCCATCGAGGCTTACACCAATGCGCTGAAGT
>JAZDIG010000171.1:0-8042 GCA_043805105.1 Candidatus Glassiibacteriota bacterium
GCTTCCTCTTCCACCTGCTCGCTGACAAACCAGTGCAGGAAGACGAGGGTGGCATTGTCCTTATCGACTTGGGCCAGTGCCACCAGGTCGTTGATCCGGCCGGTGATGTGCTTTTCGTGCTTGAGAGTATCCTCGAAGGCATCCAGCGCCGACTTCCAGCTCTTCTTGGGAGCGGGCAGGGCCAACAGTTCGGCATCGGCGCGCTGATCGTGCAGGTAACCGTAAATCTTCAGCGCATGTTTCGTTTCCTCCGAAGCCTGGACCTGCAGCCAACTGGCAAATCCCTCGAGGTTATGCGCCTTGAACCAGCTCGACATCGCAAAGTACAGGTAAGCCGAGCCGAGCTCCTCGTTGATCTGTTCATTCAAGGCCTGCTGTATCTTCTTGCTCAACATGAGACAATTCCTCCAGATTAAAATGTATACTGAGTATGATAACAATTCCGAAAGTACTAAATTATAAGATATCAGCGCCGCGGCCACAAGAGAACGCCGTCAGGACTGCTAACTTCACTCGGGCGGTGTTTCAACTATAGCTCCTGAGCCGCTGCCTGCATCCAGACGATAAACTCCCTGCATTTCTTCCGCGATATCGACCCCCTTGTCCCCGGAATCGCATTCCGGACAAATTCCCAGGAATTCCATTTTGAATCCCAGTATTCTGAAATTATTCGGCCCGGCCACCGGCGCGCTCCAGCCCCTGACCGCCTGCGCCGGAACGTCCGCCACTCTGCCGCAGACACAGCAGCGCACGTGGTAATGGTTGTGCAGAGTGCCGTCCCAGCGCATCCGGCTGCCCTCGGAGAGGCAGCGGATCGCACCCTCCCGGGCCAGCACCTGCAGGTTGCGGTAGACCGTGCCCAGGCTGATCCGAGGCAATCTGGCGCGCACCAGGCCGTAAAGCTCGTCTGCGGTCGGATGTGTCCTCAGCTTCCTCAGCTCTTCGAGGACCACCCGGCGCTGATTGGTCATTCGTCTTTCCGGCGTCCGGATCATCTTTCCCCTTCAATATCTATTAGTAATAGTTCTCATTAGTAATATATGTACGGGCGCAGTTTATGTCAAGTCATTTTCTCCGGTTTTCAAGCCGGGGGCAAGAGCCGGTTCAGGCAATCTCTTCGAGCAGCTTGATACAGAAAAGAAGGGCGCGGGGCACGTGATAGAAGCATTTGTAGGGCCCGCCCTTGAGCAGGTGGGTGGGCTTGCCGGAGCGGTCGAGGTAGCCGAACCATTCGCCGTACCGGGGATCGCGCAAGTGAGTGTCGATGTAGTTCCAGACCCGGACGAACTTTTCGGCAAAGTGGTCCTGGCCGGTGCGATGCCAGGCGAGCAAAAGGCCGTAGAGCGCTTCGCAGAGGGGCCACCAGAGCTTCATCGGCCATTCGAGCTGTTGCGGCGGGCGGTTTTCACTGTCGAGGAAATAGTAAATGCCGCCGTACTCAGCGTCCCAGCCCCGCTCGAATGACCATTCGATCATGTCGAGGGCGGCGCGCTGAAGATCCTCCGGGCCATCGGCTCCCAGGTGTTCGAGCATGAACCAGCCGGCTTCAATCGCGTGGCCGGGATTCATCAGCCGGCCCTCGCTGCCGGCCAGCGGCGTTCCGTCCGGAGCCATGTTTTCCAGGACGATCCTGCGCCGCTGGTCCCTGTGCAGGAGGATTTCCCGGACCCAGCGTTTCTTCATCTCGTCGTAGTCCGGCCCCTGGCCGCCGGCGGTGAGCTGGTTGGCGGTGGAAAGCAGGATCATGGGGGCGGCGAGCGAGCTCGCCCTCTGCTGTCCCGCCAAGATCGGCCGGCCCAGCCTTTCGGGGTGTTCGGCCAGGCCGAGGGCGAATTCGAACATCGCCACCGCCTCCTCCTTGAGCCGGTTATCTCCGGTGGCGCGGGAGAACTCATCGAGAGCCAGGCTGTAAAATAGTTCGGAGTACATCTTGCGTTGCATGAACACCGGCCGGCCGTCTTCGGTCAGGCTGAAATAGACCCGGCCATCCGGGGCTTTCCCGTACCTGCGGATGAAATCCGCCCCGATAGCCGCCGCCTCGAGCCAGCGGCCGTCCTTTTCAACCGTGTTGTACAGCCGGCTGAACATCCAGACCATACGGCCCTGCAGCCACATGTACTTGGTGGTGTCGTACACCGAACCGTCGCGGTCCAGGCAGTTGAAGTAGCCGCCGTACCGGTTATCGAGCGAATGTTCGAGCCAGAACGGGACCACCGATTTGAACAGTTCCTTGCGGAAAGATTCGAGGTACTTGCCCGGGTCCAGTGCCGCCATTATCTCCTCCGGATTCTAATGGTCTGAGGTAATATCCTGCTCATGTAAAAGTAAAAATCTTTTACAATCCCCGCTATCTAAATTCACTGGAGTTGACGGTTAAGGCGCCTGCCTGTGGAAGCAAAGGGAATCGAGCGGTCAGACAGTTCGTTGCAGGTTACAATATGGATTGGGCACCGGAAAAGTTGTTTTGGAAGCCCCGGCTCTGAAAAAAATTAAGGCCGCCGGCAACAGCCGGCGGCCCTTGTTACCACGTTTCAGAGGCTCATCCGAAAAGCAGTTGTTTACCTCGCTTTGCCCTGTCTCAAGGCCACAGCGCTTCCCGGATTCGCCTCCAGAGCCGATCGGGACTTCGTGCGCACCCGATCAGTCCTTCAAAGCGGTCTGAACGGCCTGATCCGTGTACTCGTTAATGGCCTGCTTGAGCTGATCACGGGTCACCGAACACTTGGAGACTGCGCTGAAATCGCCGCATTCGGCAGCCTTGACCACCAGGTCCTTGTGCTGGGCATCCAGGGTGTTGGTGGAGGCGAGCACTTTCTTCAGGGTGGCCCGGCTGACTTCGCAAGCCGCTATCTTGGAGAAGTCACCGCTTTCAGCGGCGGCCTGGATTTCGTGCAAGCTCTTCGAACAGACTCCCTGGCTTTCCAGGGCGTAGCTGGCCAGAGCCTTCTGGATGTTGGCCCGAGTTTCAGTGCAAGCGGCCACCTTGGAGAAGTCGCCGCTCTCGAGAGCCTGCGTCACACAGGCGCGGGTCTCTTCGCAGAAGTTGGCGCTGCCGTCGGCGGTGATCTTCTTGAGCGCTTCGCGGGTCGTAGCGCAGGCTGCCACCTTAGCGAAATCACCGCTGTTGGCGGCCAGCTGGATGTTCTTCAGCACCTTGGCGTCGATACTGGCGGTCTGCTTAGCGGAAGTGCAGGATTCACCGGCCGCAGTGGTCGAGGCGGACTGAACGGCTTTCTTGCTGCAATCTGCCGAGGCGGTTTTGGAGCCCGAACAGCACTCCTCGGCCCGCGCCTGGATGGTAGCAAAGGCGAATACTACCGCCGTCATAACAAATGCGATCCTCATTATCAGATTTTTTCTACACATGGAGCCTCCTCGAGCGTCTCGATCGCTCGTCAGTTGACGGATATCACGGCCTTGCGCCGCGGTTCGAAACACAATTAAGCGCGTTCCGGCTGTCGGCGACCAGAGCATAGCCGCGGCCGCTTTCAGTCCAGATCACGACGTCGCAGTTTTTGTCCAGCGCCACGGGACAGTTGACTCTGGAACCGGGTATCACCTCCTTTCCGGTTTGTTCGGGTAGATTGAAATCTGAAGAACGGAACTGATAGAGACTGCAGCGACCGTCACCGCTGGCCCATCTGGTGTATACCACCGGATGAGTGCCCAGCGATTCCGAGCGGCCGCCGATCAGACTGAGGTTATTGACCGCCGGCATCACGATCTCGAAAGGCACTGCGGCCCGGAGGTGTTCCTCGAGGTACTGGGGGTCGAGAGTGATAACGGTGACGTCCGGGTTGGTGACGTGGTTACTCAGCGCCAGCACGGCTATGGTTTCGATCTCATGCACAGGCCCGGCGCGCCTGAGGTAAAGATTGGCGGCCCAGCCTATTGCCACGGTCAGGACCGCCACCGCGGCCACGCGCAGGAAGGCGCGGCTGCCCAGCATTTTCTCGATCGCGGCCGCCCGGCCGGCACGGGCTCCAATGGCGAGCAGTCTTTCTTCCAGACCGGCCGGCAGTTCCACCCGGGCCACTTCCCGGCTCAGACGCCGGTTCTCCTCGAGCAGCTTCACCCATTCTTCACCGGCCCAGCCGCCCTCCCGGGCAATCGCCTGCTCGACTTCCTCCCGCCGGGGATCGCCCGGTTCCAGGAAAGAAGCTTCGAGCATACGGTTGCGGAGTATGTCCTGGTTACTCATTTCCGATTTCGCCCTGAAAATTGCAGATTATTCGTTTTCATTGTTGTCGAGGCAGCGCCGGAGCTGATTGCGTGCTCGGTGAATCCGGCTCAGCACGGTGCCGAGCGGCACGCCGAGCACTTCGGCAGTCTCCGCGCAGCTCAAACCCTCGAGAAAAACCATCAGGAACGGTTCCTTGAAGCGGTCGCCCAGTTCATCCAGCGCTTTCTGGAGCCGGTCCCGGCTGGCAATCGAATCGAGCAGGCCGGAGCTCTTTTCGTCCACGGCCATTTCGGCCAGCTCCAACGGCCCCACCCTCACTTCGCGCCGTCCTTTGTCCCGCTGAAGGTGCGCGTAACGGTAACGGAGTATGCTGTAGAGCCAGGAGCGGGCCTTTTCCGGCTGCCTCAGACTCGGCAGTGACCGCCAGGCCTCGCTGTAGGTTTCCTGCACCAGGTCGGCAGCGGTCTCCCGCTCACCGCAAAGCCGGTAAGCGAAGCGATAAAGATCAGCCGCGTGGCTGCGCACCAGAAGCTCGTAAAAGTCCTTCTTATCTTCGTTGGGTGACATGTATCGTCAAAGAGCTCCCTGCTCATTTCACCCTGAGCGCGGCTCCACCTTTACAGTGCCGTCTCCGGGTGATTTTATTCCAATAAACTCCGAAAATCAATCCCGCCCTGCGATTCCCGCGGTTTTTTCCGGCGGCAGGCCGCCAGCGAGAAGAAAATCAGCGAGCTGGTTGAGCCGGGTGGTGCGCCGGAAACCGAACTCGATCCAGCAGCGGGCGCTGGTAAAGACATAAAACTGTGAATGTTGCTACTGAAAACAGAGTTCAGGAGGCAGCCTCGGCGTCGAGGAACCAGTGGAGCTCCCCGGCCGCAGGATCAACCCGGGCCGCAGGATAGCGGACGGCCGCCTCTGGCCGGTGATGAATGACCGAGTTCACCACTTCGCGCTTGCCGCTGCCGGAGGCGAGAAAAACCACGCAGGCGGAACTGTTGATTACCGGCAGAGTCAGGGTCACCCGTTCGGTGATGTCGTATCCCCGGGGAGCTCTCACAGCCGAGGTCCAGCCCGATTTTTCCTCCAGGGCCGGGCTGCCGGGAAACAGCGAAGCGGTGTGGCCATCCACCCCGATGCCCAACAGCACCAGGTCGAATCCGGGGAATTCGCTCCTCCCGGACGGCTTCCCAGGGCCGATATCGGCAAAAACCTCCGCCAGCGTCCGGGCATAATGCCGGGCCGCTTCCTCCACTGACCGCACTCCGACCGTGGGCACGGGGAAAACGTTTTCGGCAGGCAGCGGGACCCGGTCGAGCATGGCCGCACGGGTCATGCCGTAGTTACTTTCCGGATGTCCGGGCGGGACAAAACGTTCATCACCCCAGAAGATCAGGCTCCTCTGCCAGGGAAAGCTTTCGGCGAAAGGGGAGGCGGCCAGCAGCTCGTAGAGCCTTTTGGGAGTGCCGCCGCCGGAAAGGCAGATGCTGAACCTGCCGGCGGAGCGTACGGCCGATTCCGCGATCCGGGCCACGAATTCAGCCGCGGCGCGGCTCAGGCTCTCTGCATCCTCGAGGATCCTGACTTCGGCTTGGGCCATAACCAGACCTCACTTGGGCAGCATCGCCCCTTCCAGGAGCCGCCAGGTCCGGTTGCCGCTTTCCAGCAGACGGTCGGCTTCCTCCGGTCCCCAGCTCCCGGACCGGTAAGTGTAAGGTGCGCCTCCGTTTTCGCTCCAGGCATCGAGCACGGGCGTGAGCAGGCTCCAGGCCACGGTCACTTCGTCGTGGCGGATGAACAGGGTCTGATCGCCGGCGATACAGTCCATCAGGAGCCTCTCGTAGGCCTCGGGCAGGCCCCGGCTGTAGACGTCGCGGTAATGAAAGTCCAGGGTCAGCGGAACCAGCTCCACCCGCGGTCCCGGCCGCTTGGCCTGGAAAGTGAGCGACACGCCTTCCTCGGGCTGGATGTTTATCACCAGGACGTTGGGGTCGAGCTTTTCGGCCAGCACGCCGGCGAACATCGAATGGGGCACTTTCTTGAAGGTGATGGCTATCTCGCTGATCCGCCGCGGCAGCCGTTTTCCAGAGCGCAGGTAGAACGGCACTCCCTGCCAGCGCCAGTTGTCCAGGAGCAGCTTGGCGCAGACGTAGGTTTCGATCCGCGACTGTGGATCGACGCCCTCCTCCTCACGGTAGCCCGGCACCTTGGCTCCTGTTATCTCCCCCGGGCCGTACTGGCCGCGGATGATCGTTTCGTCCAGCCGGTCCAGGGGGATGGGGCGGATCGTGCGCAGGAGTTTCACCTTTTCGTCGCGCACCCGGTCGGCATCGAAGCCGGAAGGCGGCTCCATCGCCATCAGGGCCAGAATCTGCATCATGTGGTTCTGGAACATGTCCCGCAATTGCCCCGCCTGCTCGAAATAGCCCGCCCGGTGCTCGACACCCAGGGTCTCGGCCACGCTGATCTGCACGTGGTCGATGTAATTGCGGTTCCAGATCGGCTCGAACACGGCATTGGCGCAGCGGAAGACGAGGATGTTCTGCACGGTCTCCTTGCCCAGGTAGTGGTCGATCCGGTAAATCTGCTTCTCGTCGAGCACTTCGTAGAGCTGGTTGTCCAGCTTGACCGCGCTGTCCAGGTCGTGGCCGAAAGGCTTTTCCACCACCACCCGCACCCAGCGGCCGGCCTTCGGGTCCTCCAGGGTCAGACGGGCTTCGCCCAGCCGGCGCACGATCACCGGGAAAAGACTGGGCGGCGTGGACAAGTAGAACACGCGCCTGCCGCCGGTGGGATACCTGGCCTCCAGCTCTCCCAGCCGGTTCAGGAGCCGGTGGTAGAAATCCGCGTCGTCGTAGCCGCCGGCCACGTAATAGCAGCGCTTGAGGAAAATGTGGATCATCGCCTGGGCGTCCGGCTCGCGGCCTTCCTCGAGCATCCCGGCCAGGGAGTCGCGGAACGCGTCGTCCGTGAGCTGGCTGCGGCCGCAGCCCAGGACGAAAAAGCCGTCGGAAAGCACACCCCGCTGGTAACTGTTCAGCAGCGCGGGCAACAGTTTACGCTGAGTGAGGTCACCCGAGGCGCCGAAAATCACCACGCCGCAGGGAGCGAGCTGGTTTTCGACGCAGTAATACTCCCCTTTCGGTACATGCGTATGCGACACGAGATTGGTCATTTTTCTTCCTGGCTCCCGGGTTACGGAAATTTATTCTGGCCGACCATTACAGTCGCCGGCTACCGATGCTCCCCGGCTGTCAAGAGCTCGACCGCCTTCCGGGGGTCGGTGGTCGGCAGCTCGCAGGCGTAGTCACGGCAGACATAGGCCGTGGCCTTGCCGTCAATTCCGGCGAGCGGCCGGGTGAATTCGGCCAGTCCGGCCAGCCTGGCGTCGCTCTTTTTATCCTTGAACAGGACCACCTTGGCCGGCACGAACGGTTTCTGCAAGGCCCTGGCCATCTCCAGTGCGGCCTGCGGATCGTCGCCGGCGGCCACCACCACTTCGAAAGAGGGGCCGAGGGCGAAGTCGAGGGCGCAGAGGTAGCGGCTGAACGCGCTCGGCGCCCGGACGATCGTACCGGCAAAAGCCCGGCCTATGGAATCTGCTTTGGCTTCCCAGCCGCTGTTGCCGGTAATCCGCGCCAGGCGCAGCAGGTTGGCCGCCATCACCGAATTGCCGCTCGGCACTGCGCCGTCGTAAAGCTCCTTCTGCCTGGCGATCAACTCCTCGGAGTCGTCCGCGCTGAAATAGAAAGCGCCCCCTCCCGCCGGGTCCCAGAAATGGGCGATAGCCTGTTCCTGCAGCCGTACGGCCGCCTCCAGCCAGGCCGGATCGAAATCCGCCTCGTAGAGGTCCAGCAGGCCC
>JAZDIG010000172.1:0-3310 GCA_043805105.1 Candidatus Glassiibacteriota bacterium
AGGCAGGTTCGGCAGCCGTTACCGCACCCTGGCGGTGTGCGAGGGCACTCCGGAGGTGGTTTACCTTTCCTGCGGCGGGATGCCCGAGGAAATGAACGGCTACCAGCAGAGGGTGTCCGGCATTATGAAATCGACGGACGCCGGCGCGAGCTGGAACTGGGTGCTCAAAGTCTGCGGCGGAGAGGTGCTGAGCGACAACTACGAGGAAGGCTGGCTCAAGCGCAACCTCGGCTGGTTCGGCGCCCCCTCCCATCTGGGAGTCTCCCCCAGCGAGCCGGATGTCTGCTACTGCACCGATTCGGGCCGCACCTTCCGGACACTGGACGGCGGGAAGACCTGGAAGCAGGTAATCAGCCGCGACTTCCCGGACCGCTCGTTCGCCACCCGGGGGCTGGACGTCACCACCAACTACGGTGTCCATTTCGATCCCTTCAACTCCGACCATTTCTTCATCACCTACACCGATATCGGCCTGTTCCACACGTTCAATTTCGGCAAGAGCTGGTATCAATCCTACACCGGGATCCCAAATCAGTGGCGCAACACCTGCTACTGGCTCGAATTCGACCCGGCGGTCAAGGGACGGATCTATTCGGTGTGGTCGAACGTCCACGACCTGCCGCGGCCCAAGATGCACCGTTCGGGCAACCTGGTCAGCGGCAACCAGCAGGGAGGAGTAGCGGTATCCGGAGACGGCGGCCGCTACTGGGGAATCCTCACCTCCGGCGTTTTCGAGAACGGCGATTTCACTCATCGCATGCGGCTCGCGGCCGTGCCGACCCATATCGTGATCGACACCGACAGCCCGGTGCGCGAGCGCACCCTGTATGTCTGCGACTACGGCTGGGGCGTGTGGAAATCGACCGATGCAGGGAGGACCTGGGAGGTCAAGCGCAAGGGAATCGACCCGGCCAACTTCAATTGCTGGCGGATCACCCGCCTGCCCTCGGGCCGGCTGATCCTGCTGGTGGTACGGGCGGGCCTGGAAGGCCAGCAGCAGACTCCGGGTGGCCTGTATTTCAGCGACGACGGGGCCGAAACCTGGGCCAAAATGCCCATGCCCGAAGAGGCCACCATGCCCAACGACCTGGTCTACGACCCCAGCGATCCGAACCGGATGTACCTCTCCTGCTGGCCGCTCAACGCAGGCGGCAGGAGAACCGGCGGCGCTCCGCAGTCTGCCGGGGTTGTCGAGGGGGATCAGCTCGAACTTGGCCGTAGTGAAATCGGCGGCGGGCTGTTCCGCACCGAGGACGGCGGCAAGACCTGGAAGCAGGTGTTCGACGAAAAGATGCACGTCTATGCCGCAGCGGTGGACCCGAAAAACCCGAGCACGGTGGTGATCAACACCTTCAACAGCAGCGCCTTCCGCAGCGACGACCGCGGGGAGACCTGGAAGAGGCTGGGTGGCTACAATTTCAAGTGGGGCCATCGGCCGGTGTTCGACCCAGTGCATCCGGGAATGCTCTTCCTGACCAGTTTCGGCGGGAGCGTGTTTTACGGGCCGGCGGCGGGAGTGGACGGGGTGGTGGAGGATATAGCGAATTTGCCGGTTCCGGACCTGGCGCGATTACGCTGAGGACGAGGCTGTAAAAAGGCGGCGGCTTGCGCCGCCGCCTGGGGCGGGCCGGCATGGTTGTTGCCAGAACTCCAACGGCGTAACCCCGCACCGCGGGTGTTTCCGCAACAACCATGCCGGCCCGCCCGCTCCCAAGGCTTTCTCCCACTCCCAATTACGGCCTTCACTACCCAGGGTCAGATTTCCTCCCGCCAGGCGCTCCGCTCGTCGTTGGCCCAGCGCAGCTCGGGCAAATCCGGCCCAGGGTCATCCCCCCGGTGCCGCTCCATGACTGTCAGGCGCAGCTCGAGGTCTTCCAGCGGAGTTTTATACAGGAAAGGCGTCTCGAATTCCTCGGCGACGTGGAAGAAGTTGTTTTTCCCGCCCTCGAACGCCTCGATCCAGTCGAGGGTGTTGGCGATTTCGGCGGCGATCGCCCGGTCGAGCTCCGCTCTCAGGGCAGGCTTTTCACCGCGGTCCAGCAGGTAGAGGTTGATCGCCCTCTGGGCGGCCAGGCAGTTGCGCACCGTGCGGTTGAGCAGCAGCCAGCCGCAGTAGCGGTCGCGCTGGTCGACGAGCACGTCGAGGGCGCCGAGGTCGAGGGCCTGGTCGAGCACGCCGACTGTCAGTTCGAGCTGGGGCAGCATCCGCTGGTCGAACTCCTGCACCGCCCGTTCGAACTGTTCCTCCTTGTACATCCGGATCCCACCCTCGAAAGCCAGGTTCTGCCGGGCGATATCGGACTCCAGGGTGAACACCGCCCGGCGGAAAGCCGCGGTCTCATCGGCTGTCAGCCGCGAAAAATCCGGGACCAGCGGCCGGGTGACCCAGCGGGCCTGGGTGGTGCAGGGGCCGGCCATGTACCAGTTCAGCACCGGCCATTGCCGCAGGGCCTCTTCGCCCAGGAGCCAGGCCTTGACCAGTAATTCGGCCTGAGGCTCGCCGCCGAGACACCAGCGGGTCGCGGTTTCCATCAGGAACGCGTGCAGGTCGGCTATTTCACGGCCGCGCACCAGCTCCCGGTACACTTCGTGGTTGATCGCGTAAGGGCATTGCGAAGGTGAATAGATTCCGCCGCGGGTGAAGAATTTATCAAGTTCCAGCGCGCGGAGGCTGTCGAACTTCTGTTTGACTATCGTGGGGAAAGCCAGCCCGTACACGGGTTCGGTGTCCCACCAGGACGACACCACGATTTCTCCGTAAGGCTCCTTGCCGCACTGGCGGTCGAAGCTGAAGTAATGCCGCGAGACCTCCGGGTCAGTGCCGCAGAGGATACCGCTCGACGAGCCGCCCAGGGGATGGGAAAGGGTGACGCCCTCGGGCAGGGCCGAGGTGATCCGCTCCCGCTCCTTTTGCGTATACTCCCAGCTCAGCTCCATGATCACTTCGAATTCCGGGTTGATTTTCCTGCCGGCTTCGAGCAGAGTACCGGAAAATTCGGCGGCCATCTGTTCCACTGTTTTCGAGCGGGCGAGGTAGGAGCCGTTCGGGCCGAAATAGAGCCACCTGGCGAACGGCAGCCCGGAGCCGCTGTCCCCGGTCCAGAACACGAGGTAGCGCAGGTCCGGAACGCGGCTCATCAGGTTGGTCAGCATTTCGGCGTAATGTTCGAGCACCCGGGGGTGGGCGATGTCGAGCGCGTAGCGGGGCTCCAGGCTCCGGCCCGGATGGTCGGTGCGGGAGCCGCGCAGTTGAGGGTGCCGGTCGAAAATCTTCTCGCTCACGCAGCGCGGTTCGTAGCAGACGAAGCCC
>JAZDIG010000173.1:0-2880 GCA_043805105.1 Candidatus Glassiibacteriota bacterium
CTGTCAGAAGATCGCCGAGCAGGGCCCGGACATGGCGGGTCACCGCCTCGGCCAGCACGTTCAGGTCGTAGCCGCCTTCGAGCACGGAGACGATCCGGCCTTCGCAGACCCGCCCGCTCAGCTCGCACACCGCCTCGATCATCCGGCTGAAAGCCTCGACCGTGAGGTTCAACGACGCCAGCGGATCATCGGCATGGGGGTCGAACCCGGCCGATATCAGGATGATCTGCGGGCCGAAACTCTCGATTGCCGGGAGCGCCTTCCCGCGGAAAACCGCCAGATATTCTTCATCGCCGGTTCCGGGCGCGAGCGGGAGGTTCAGCACGGTGCCGCGGCCCGCGCCGGTCCCGGCCTCGCCGGCCAGGCCGGTCCCCGGAAAAAGCGTATGGGGGTCCTGGTGCAGGCTGACGTACAGCACCGAGGGGTCGGCTTCGAAAATGTGCTGGGTGCCGTTGCCGTGATGGACGTCCCAGTCGAGAATGGCAATCCGCTGGAAGCCGTAGGATTTTTTCAGGGAGACGGCGGCCAGGGCGACGTTGTTCAGCAGGCAGAAGCCCAGGGAGAGGTGGCGTTCGGCGTGATGGCCGGGCGGCCGGACTGCGCAGAAAGCCCGGTCGAGCTCTCCCTCGGCCACCAGAGCGGCGGACCGCATCACCCCGCCGGCGGCCAGGCAGGCGACGCGCCAGGAGGCGGGGCAGATACAGCTGTCGGGGGTGTCGATGTATTCGGCTCCGGTCCGGCAGACGGACTCGAGGCGGTCGAGGTAATCGCCGGTGTGGACCGCCAGCAGGCTGTCCCGGTCCGCCTCCACCGGCTCGATTCTCCGGCAGCGCCGGTCCAGTCCCCCGGCGGCCAGCGCCTCGGCAATACGCACCAGACGGGCTGCGTTCTCGGGGTGGCCGGATCCGGTGTCGTGCAGTTCGAATACCGGATCGCAGAGCAGACCGACCCGGTATTTGCCAGCCGTTTTAGCTTCCATTTAAGGCCCTGAACCCGTGATAGCCGTACCAGCCAAAATAGAGGGCGAAGAAGACCAGCACCACCGCGCAGACCCGGATCATCCCGCGGTAGATGCCGTCGGTGAGCCAGCGACTGCCGCCTGCCACCAGCACCGAAACCGTCGAATACCAGACCAGATCGGCCAGGACGTGACCCACCAGGAAAGCGGACAGGCCGGCCGCGCCGCTTTCCCGGGCGACCACCATGTAACCCAGCCCGATAGTAGCCCACCACAGAATCCAGTAGGGATTGGACAGGCTGGTCAGGATTCCGGCCCAGAAGGGATGGAGCCGGTTCAGGCCGGAGTTGGCGCCGGTTCCGGCCGCGCCCAGCAGGCTCAGCCTGCCCGCCGAACGCAGCATGTCAATTCCCATAACCAGTAGAACTACGCCGCCGGTGATTGCGATCCCCGAAAGCACGGCGGAAGACGAGATGAATTCGGCCAGGCCGAAGATCACGGCCGCCACCAGAGTGGATTCCAGCACGCCGTGGCCAAGGACCACGACCGGGCCGGTCCAGGCGCCCCGCCTGGGAGTCTGTCCCACCACCGCCACGAACATCGGCCCGGGCATCAGTGCGCCCGAAAGGCCGATTATGAACGAACCAAAAAAAATCCCGGCCAGTGAATTCATTAGCCAGACCTCCCGGCTGCGGTACCGACCACAAATCGGATCCAGCGTCAAATATCTAACTTTACAATTTTCCCAGGAGATTTTTCAAGGTGTTGACCGAAAGCAGGCAGACGCTGACCAGTCCGCCGACCGCCAACAGGTTGACCCACCAGCTCGGCCGGTCCTCTCCCATCAGGTCCCGGCGGTTGGATAGCCAGAAGATCATGAAGCAGGCGAGGGGCACGGCGATGACGGTGACCGCCTGGGCCACGATGATAGAGTTTACCGGTGAGAACCTGCGGCTGGCGACGGCCACGGTCATGCCAATCAGCATGATGACCGAAGCGATGTACTTGGCGGGCCGGCCGCCGATCTTGCCGCCGGTACCGAGGCCATCGGAGAGCAGGGTGCCTCCCAGCACGGCGTTGCCCAGGAAAGAGCTGAAACTGGCGCCCCAGAGCCCCAGGCAGAACAGCCATTTGGCGGCCCGGCCCAGGAGCGGTTCGAGCTGGGTGGCCATGTCCGCAGCGCTGCGCACCTGGATCCCGCGGCTGTGCAGTACGGTGGCGGAGGTGATCATCACCACCGCGGAAATCAGGGTAAGAGCGGCGATACCGACCACCGAATCCCGGATTCCCTGGCCGGCCTGTTCGCGCCCCCAGTTTTTTTCCTGCACCAGATAAGACTGGAAGATGGCGCCGAACACTGAAAAGCTGGTGGCGACGATTGCCGCGACCAAAGGAATGAGCTCGGTGTCGATCCGGCCGGGTAAAAACCCGAAGGCCACATCCACAGGATCGGGGCCGGCTACAACAAGGTTACTGACGAATGCCACTATCATCAGGATCACCAGCGCCATCATCAGCTTTTCAATCGCCTCGTACAGGCTCCGGAAAAAGAAAAGGAAGCTGATGGACAGTACGGTGAAAACCACCGCCCAGAGCCAGGTGGGTCCGCCCAGCAGGGCGTTCATCGCCATACCCACGCCCAGGTTGTTGCCCCACTGGAAGCCGGCGCAGACCAGGAAAGCACAGACCCCGATCAACACCGCCAGCCAGCGGCCGTAGCGTTCGGCCACCACGGTGAGGAAGGTGCTGCGGTTGGCCGTGCCGAACTTGGCCGACAGTATGGTGTAGGTGAGCATGAAAATGCCGGAGAGCAGGACTATCCAGAGGAGATTGTTGCCGAGCAGGGAGCCGGTGGCGGAAATCGAGGTAATGCTGCCCGGGCCCAGTACGATGGCGGCCACGATCAAGCCCGGGCCGAGAGC
>JAZDIG010000174.1:0-8937 GCA_043805105.1 Candidatus Glassiibacteriota bacterium
AGTCATAATCGTCGCGGGATTCGAGTTCACCAGTACGATACTGTAGCCGAGTTTTCTGAGCGCTTTGCAAGCCTGGGTACCCGAATAATCAAACTCGCACGCCTGCCCGATCACTATGGGCCCCGAGCCGATAATCAGAACCTTGCTGATGTCTTCCCGCCTGGGCATGTTCTCTCCGTAGTAATTTTCCGGTATCAGGACTGAAGGATAAACGCTCTGATTTTTCAATCCCGCAGCCTTATTCGCAGTAATCCTGAACTTTTTCCCGCCTTCAAATCAAATCCCGCTCGATATCACCCGAGAATTCCACCCACCAGTCATAACCTGAACCGAATCTGTATATTTGCTTCTGTCATCCTTTTTTTCCCTGATCAGGACTCTACCCGAAACCGGGAATGTGTCGGATTGCCGGGGAATATCGTGTTCAATCAGAAAATCATAATCCCCGGGTGATTTCCCCCGTTGTACGAGATAATTTTCAAATCGTATCCGCTCCTCGTTTGCTTCCACAATAACGCTCCAGGACATCAGCAGTTAAAAATAAAATACCGCTGGAGACTGCTGTTCATGAAGCGCCCTCACCTGATCAGACGACCGGAGAAACGTGCGACTGACCTCAGCGAGGCATCCCGCCCTGAGGGTTACATACGCCCGTCGGATTGATTAAACCGAAATTATACTTTGAGAGTCTTTTTGCAAGACTATTGTACCTGGCCAGATTCCAATCCAATGAAGCTCCAGTCAAGCCCAGCTCCCTAACCAGTAACCGGGAATCCGGGTTCAGCGGTTGAATGAAGGATTTGCGAAACGCGCCCATAAATTCGAGCCAATTTTGGCTTTAGGGAATTCAGCCCTCTTCTTTAAGAAGTTTTTTGAAATTTACATTTCTTGATTATCCTGAAAAATATGAATAAATTGTTATCAGGCGCCGGAAAATCAATTGGCCTACCCATTGTAAATTAATAACTTGGGAAATTTCCGAAAGCCGATAACGAATTGCGTAAGCTTACTGATAGTTATAATCCTGTTCCGCAACGCCTTCCCCTAAGTACCGCCACTCCGTCCCCGGAGCGGAAATGAAAAAATCCCCTATCATTAAACTTGCGTTAGTCTTTCTGGCGGTAAGCCTTCACAGCGCCCGTTGCCAATCGATTTCCGAAGAATGGCTGAAAAAACAGCCCCCGGGAATGATTATCGACCGCGCGGTTCTGGATACTCTCTTCGATATGGAAGCCGCGGTCAAGGGAGATTACGGCGAACTGTCAATCGCTGTATTGCAGAACCGGCCGGAAAAGCTCGACTCGCTCCTGGCCGCCGGGGCGGATATCGACCATCAGGAAAGCCAGGGCTGGACCGCCCTGCTGTTCGCCGCCCAGTGCGGTGATACGGCCATGGTGCGCAAGCTTATCAAAGCCGGCGCGGACGTGAACCACCGCAACCGGCGGGAGTTCTTTGCGCTGATGCACGCCAGCCAGAACGGGCATCTGGAAGTGGTAAAGCTGCTTCTGGATGCCGGGGCCGAACTGGATGCGAAATCATACGACGGCGGCACGGCGCTTCTTTCGGCGGCCATGCGGGGACATCCGGAAATATTTAAGCGGCTGGCCGAACGGGGTGCGGACATCCACCTCAGAAACCGCAACGGCTTCACCTCTCTGATGCTGGCCGCCCAGTGCGGGCAGGTGGAAATCGGGAGATACTTGATCGACCGCGGAGTCGCGGTGGACGATACCCTCGACGACGGCTTCAGCGCATTCATGCTGGCGGCTGAAAAAGGACAAACGGAATTTTGCCGGATGGCCCTGGAAAAGGGAGCCAAGCCCTACCGGATTGATAAAAATGGGAAGGACGCCCTGATGGCCGCGGCCCTGAACGGGCACACGGAAACCGTGAAATTTATGGTCGAACATCGGTTGCCGGTGAACGCGAAACTCGACGATGGTTTCGACGCCTTTCTGCTCGCCGCCGAATTTGGACACATCGAAACCGCCAAGGCCCTGCTCGCGGCCGGTGCGGATACATTTTCGGCCAGCCGGAAAGGCGATAACGCCCTCATGGCGGCCGCTTCCAGGGGACAGCTCGAAATGGCCAAGTTTCTGCTCGAGTTGGGGCTGGAAGTCGATGCGGAGAACGATTCCGGTTGGACTGCACTGGCAATGGCTGCGCAGAAAGGCCAGCGAGAGATGTTCGATTACCTGCTGGAGCAGAGCGCAGACATGTTCCACATCCTGAAAGACCAGGGAACTGTTCTCCACTGCGCCTGCCTGAGCGGGAACACCGACATCATCTCCAAGCTGCTGAAAGCCGGACTTGACCCCAATGCCGTGTCGCTCAACCAGGGCGGCACGACACCGCTGATGAGGACCAGTGCGCTGGGGCATCTCGCGGCCGTGCATCTGTTGCTCGAATCCGGGGCGGAGATCAACTATTTCAACGAAGCCTGCGGCACCGCCCTGATGCAGGCGGCCATGAAAGGACAGGACAGGATCATTGAAGTGCTGCTCGAAAAGGGCGCGGATGCCGCCAAAGGCACGCAGAAGGCCGGCTCGGCGTTGAACCTGGCGGCATTCAGCGGCAATCCGCGGGCGGTCAGGTTGCTGATCGAGGCCGGGGCCGATGTCAATTCGCAGGGCAGCGGGAATGGAATGACGCCGCTGATGTTATCCATTATCCGGGGCAATATGGAGAGTGTGGATGCGCTGCTGGCGGCCGGCGCCGACCCGAAGCTGAAAAATAACGTCGGCGCCCAGGCCCTGGGCTTTGCCGTTGTTGGCGCAAGGACGGATATTATCAGAAGGCTCCTGGATGCCGATCTGGACTTAAATGATGAAATGAGTGTGCCGCAGGGGGATTTTACTCCGCTGATGATAGCTGCGGAGAGCGGCCGGGCTGAGCTGATAAGGTCTCTGGTCGAGCTGGGAGCCGACCCCAACAAGGCTAACGGCAAGGACGGCACCGCGCCGCTGATGATCGCCGCCGTTAAGGGGCACCTCAACGCCGTTAAGGCCTTACTGGAGCTGGGTGCGATGGTGAACGAGCGCAACCGGGTCGGCGCTTCGGCGCTCGTTCTGGCCGCCAACACCGGTAACGCGCCGGTAGTGGAAGCGCTGCTGGCCGCTGGGGCGGAAATTGACATCGAGGATAACACCGGCGTCACCCCCTTGCACCGGGCCTGCAGCCAGGGGCACTTGGAAGCGGCGCGCCTGCTTCTGGACCGGGGAGCCGCCATCGACAAAGCCGACAAGAGCGGCGCAGTGGCCCTGATGAACGCCACCGGCGGCGGACATCGCGAGGTGGTGAAGTTGCTGATCGAGCGGGGAGCGAACGTCAATGCCCGCACCGAAGGCGGCTCCTCCGCCCTGCTGGATGCCACCTATGACCGCCACCCGGAAATCGGCATGGACCTGCTGGCCGCAGGCGCCGATCCGAACGTTAGGATGCGCGAAGGAAAGACTGCCCTGATGTTCGCCGCCGAAAAGGGCTTCACTGACTTCGCCCGGGCGCTGATCGAGGCCGGAGCCAGGATTAATGAAGCGAACGACAGCGGCACTACTCCGCTGATCTACGCCGCCCGGGCCGGGTTAAGAGATATGGTGGTCCTGCTGCTGGAAAAGGGCGCGGACAGGAATTTGAAAAACGCCGAGGGTGAAACCGCCGGGATGGTCGCCGCCAAGGAAGGTTTCAGCGAGCTGGCCAAGCTGCTGGAAAAGAAATGACCGGCTGCCGGTTGCCGGTGGGCGCCAGGGAGACTTAACTTTAAAGCCATGACAGAGCAAGGTACGACAGGAACTCGCGCCTCCCGGCTCTCCCGCTTTCTCGGTCTGCAGCGCAGCACCGCGGGCGTGCTGGTCATGGTGGTACTGGTGGGCCTGGGCGAGCGCCTGGCTGAGCGTTTTTTGCCCATCTACTTGATAGCCCTGGGCGGCGGCGCGCTGACAATCGGCCTGCTGCAAGCCATGGACAACCTGCTGTCGGCCCTCTACTCCTTTCCGGGGGGCTATCTTTCCGACCGTATCGGCACCAAGCGGGCCCTGCTGGTCTTCAACCTGGTGGCCATGGCCGGGTTCACCCTGGTGATCCTGGTCCCCGCCTGGCAGGCGGTGCTGGCTGGAGCCGTGCTTTTCATCTCCTGGTCCGCAATTTCGCAGCCGGCCACCCTGAGCCTGCTGTACAGGGTCCTGCCCCGGAACAAACGTACCATGGGCGTGAGCATGCATTCGCTGGTGCGGCGGATCCCCATGGCGCTGGGGCCGGTGGTCGGCGGGATTTTTATCGGCGTGTGGGGTGAGCGTGACGGCGTGCGCTTGGCCTTTGCGGCCGCCCTGGTCCTGGCGGCTGTGGCCCTGGTGCTCCAGCAGCGCCTGATCGAGGACGATAAGCCTGAGGCAAAGTCCGGGGCGGGCGCCTTCGGCCGGACGCTGGAAACCAACCCGCTCAAACTTTTTCGGCTGATGAACCCGGCCATGAAGGGGCTGCTGGTCACCGACATTCTGGTGCGTTTCTGCGAGCAGATCCCCTATGCCTTCGTGGTAGTCTGGTGCATGAAGACCATAGCCGACCCGGTATCGGCCTTTCAGTTCGGCCTTCTGACCACCATCGAGATGGCCACGGCGGTGCTGGTTTATATCCCGGTGGCCTTCCTGGCGGACCGGAGCACCAAGAAGCCCTTCGTCCTCATCACCTTCGTCTTTTTCACCCTTTTCCCCCTCGCGCTCCAGTTCAGCCGCACCTTCGAGTGGCTGGCGGCGGCATTTGTCCTTCGGGGTCTCAAGGAGTTCGGCGAGCCCACCCGCAAAGCCTTGATCATGGACCTGGCCCCGGACAACTGCAAGGCAGGCATGTTCGGGCTCTATTATCTGATCCGGGACGCATTTGTATCAGTGGCCGCCCTGGGAGGCGCGTTTCTCTGGCAAATCAGCCCGCAGACGAACTTTATCACCGCCTTCGTCTTCGGGATAATCGGCACCCTGGGGTTCGCCGTTTTTGGTCGTGACATTCCGCTGCCCGCAAACGAAAAGACGGCCCAGAATAGCGGATCGTAAAGAGAGAAAAATAGATGATTTCGATCGGGCTCGGCTCCCGCGGGCGAACAGCCGGCCGGCAGCAGAGGCCTCGGCGCGACAGGTTCCGGCCCCTCTATCTTTCAAGAGGGACTTTTTCGAAACCGAGATCGGCTTGGGCCTGGCGGACTTCCCGGAGTACATCCTGGTCATCCACGTACTTCTTGTAGACGAGCCGCAACCTCAGCCTGTATTCTTTCCCCACTTCGTATTCGCTGGCGGGAATGATGTATTCGAAGTCCCAGGCCGGGCTGGTGAGGCCCGGGATTAGGCTCGGGCCTCCTCCCTTGGGCGAAAGGAAAAACCTGATCCATTGCGGTTTGTCGAACACGAGGATCATTACCATATCGCCTATGCGGCCGTAATAAAAAGGCTCATCGAAGGTCAGCCCCGACCGGTCCCACCAGAAGCAGGGGTCATTCGTTTTCGGCCAGCGCTCGAGCTTTTCTTCCGGCAGGTAGGACGGCGAGACATAGGCCTTGACTCCGTGATCGGGCGGCACGTAGCGCACCCATTCGCCTTTGGAGCGGAAGTGGATCCGCAGGTCGTCCGGGCTGTTCATGTAGCAGCACCAGACTACATCCCGGTAGCCCCAGTCGAGGGTGGAGCTTCGCTTGAGGTCCCGGAAGGTGAGCTCGTGATCCAGATAGTACGGGCTGACAGCGCGATAGACGGCCCGGGCATAGACCGGCCTGGCGGCCGTAGGCTCGTGGACCAGCGCGGCGGTGGTGTCGTCCACGTATTCGAGCCGGGTTTCCGGCTTGCCGCGGAATTCTCAGAGCAGGCCGGATGAATTGGTCTTGAACAGGTTGAAAGGCCGGTGTCTGGAGGACATCAACCAGACGCCGGGCCTGACTCCGAAGCCTTTGCCGTCCCCGATTATCGCCTCGATTTCACCGGCCTGCAGGAACTGACAGTGGCTGACCGGTTGGGCGTTTTTTCCTCCAGCTTCAGCGCCCGCGGCCTTAGCCGACCCGCCCGGACTGGCCGTATCAGCGGCGGCCGAGCCGACAGTCAGGAAAAACGCCAGCATCAAATGACGCATTTGACCCTCCCAAGTGTACGTGCACCGCAGGATGCCGGCGGTGCCGATGAGATTGATCTTTAAATTACGAGACGGACGGATAACCGGCAGGTTGGTTTTCCAGGCGCCTTGGGTGCCAGCGGGAACGCTACCACGGGTTTCGGGAGAAATCAAGCGTCTCGAAGGCGGGCGTAACGGGACCGTTCCGGGAATATTTCGGTCGAGACTTGCGAGGATTCATTAAAGCAAATACAGTCTCCCGGGACCTGATATTGCCGGATAAAGACCGGGCGGTTCAGGACAATCCGGAAATTTTAACCGAGAACACATCGCCGAGGAAATAACAGGCCCAATATTCGTACCTGCCATCCGACAGGTCGATAGCTCCCATGCGGGAGTGCTCGCGGTTCGATACGGGCCGGCCGCAGACCGGGCACTGCATTTTCGGTTCGCGATTATCCATAGCTTGTCAGCGGGGATATCCGGCTGCCTCGCCTGCAGACTTCCGCTGCGCGGAGAATAACTTTCGGAGGGCCGAGCCGAAAGTCTCATTGGCCGCCGTGCAAATGCAACGGGATTACGAATGGAAGCTGCTTTTAAGTTTTAAAGCTCGTCTAACCTTGTCGCCGATATGAGTAGTCAAAACATCGACAATCCATCTGAAGCGCTTAAGCTGTTCAGTCATCGCTCCTCCTTGAGCTCTGCTATGTTCATCGGAGAATAATGGCTGAACTTTACAAAAAAAGGCCCGGCAGCTTCAAAAATTCTGAAATCCACCGGGCCGGGTGCAGGGAAAGCAACTTCCACCTCAGTAGACCACTATACCTGCACCTAATATAATTATATACCGCTGCCGGTCGGAAAGTCAAGACGGCTTCCACAATTACCTGGTAATATTTCGGAGCGCGGGCGCTATGAAGCAATTGGGCATTGCCATCGGTCGAGGCGAAGGAGGCGGATTCGATACCTTATCCGGCAATAGTATCCTGGGAGGTCATTTTACCACTGCGGGTCAAGCCATTCTACGCGAATCGCACGATCCCAATTCTCGGACTTTATTTAAGCTTTATCTTGACGTTGCAATTCGGGCAAACGATTGATGTATCTTCCTTCGAATACCTTATGACGTGGAAACATTTCGGGCAACGGCTGAACTGGGTTTGCTTCGTTTTGACGGTATCCATAATTCCCCCCTTGCGGGAATCAATTATCGGAATCGAAAACACTCATCTCAAGAGCGAGACTGTTACTCGTAAGGTCTTCAGCAAAATTGTCCGTAAAAAATTTTTGTTTCCTGATCAGGGATTTACGGATAGCGACGATTTCGGCTCTGGTAAGCTTGTGGAATGGAGGTTCCGAATCGGCGGTGAAACCGTAGCGATCGAGTTGCCGGTGAATCGAGTCGAAAAGTGATCTACGCTCTTGTTCAGTCAAATGCGCCTCAGGTATAATAAATTGATAAAAGATATCAAACAGACTGCGGATTGTCAATGCTAATTTTTTAGTATTTTATTTAGTCGCTGATAGATACTATGATAATACATAAAAACGTTGCGGAATCAGACTAAGAGATTATTTCAAGCCTGGAAGGAGCGAACTGTGACCGGGAAACAGCTCTGGTGGCGAGGGCCGGGCGCGGGAAACTTCGGTTCGAACCAGCGAGGACAATAAGCAATTATCAGCCCTGGAAACACGACTCTTTCCGTCGAAAATGCTTCCGCGGGCCGCTGAATCGGATTATTACTAAGAGCGGGCTGAAACAATCTTGCCTGCAAAGAAGGGACACGAATACAAGGGGCGGGTTTGAAGCCCGCCCCTACGGCTGGTCCGGACGAATCATGAGCGAACACAAGGTTCGCCCCTACGCATGGCCCGGGGCGGGTTACGGGCGGACACGGGGGTCCGCCCGTACAAAAAACTGCCTCGCGGGAGCCAGGCCGGTTCCCATCCTGGGCCGTACTACGCCTCAGCCGGCAATGGCCTCGGCGAAAGCCCGGGCTTTCTTTCTCTGTTTCTCGCCCAGGTCTCCCGGTTCGGTACAGGAAGGCACAATCAGCCGAGCGACGACGTCCGTTTTTACGTAGTCCGCCAGTCTTTCGAACACCTCCACGATAAGGTCGGAGTTGCCTTTGCCTTCCTGTCCGGCCGCTGTGACCAGCAACCCGACCCGCTTGCCATCGACGTGAGACCGGTGAGTGCGCGGGTCGCCGTAGCCGGTCGAAAGGCAGAGGTGGCGGTCGATAAAAGGCTTTATCTGCGAGGAAAAGCCCCAGCAGTAAAGCGGAGTGGCGTAGATCACGGCATCCGCCTCTTTCATGCTCTCGAAAACTTCCAATCCCCGGTCCTGGCGCGAGCAGGTCAGTTCGGCCGGGTCAAGCTGGCATTTGTAACAGCCGACACAGCCTTCGAGGCCGTATCCGGCGATTTCCAGGTGCTCGACAGCGTGACCCCGGGAATTCAGCTCCTGTTCCACCCAGCCGAGAACGGTGGCGGTATTGCCGTTTTTCCTGGGGCTGCCCTGGATGCACAAGACTTTCATAG
This sequence comes from Candidatus Glassiibacteriota bacterium, assembly GCA_043805105.1. GTDB lineage: Bacteria > Gemmatimonadota > Glassbacteria > GWA2-58-10 > GWA2-58-10 > JAZDIG01. The sequence continues at coordinate 8,626 of JAZDIG010000174.1, forward strand.
GACCTCCTTCATTCCCATTTCCCCGATCAGATCTTTTTCCAATTGTCCTTCGAATAATTTCAATAACGATCAAGCCGCCGGGCATCCAGGGCGATTATCGGCACGACCCGGCACAGGCCGGCGTGGTGGCCTGGGCTGCCCGGGCCAAACGCTTTTACTTCAAAGCTTTAAAAAAACGGCAGGGCTATAGCTGATTATTTCCGGCAGCGATGCCTGAGGAGATACTTTCCTTCAATATCGAATAGCATCTTTTCAGCAGATTTTCTTCGCTCGAATCCGCTCGTGAGAGCCGGATTTAAAAAGCAGGGGGCA
>JAZDIG010000175.1:0-2048 GCA_043805105.1 Candidatus Glassiibacteriota bacterium
CGGTGAAAAGGATTTTCCCCGCCAGGCCGTATCCGGCTATCCTGCGCCTCAGCTCGTTTTCAAAACCGCAGTCCGGCCCGGTGAGCACCACCTGGAAATCGCCCGAACCGGTATCACCGCCAAGCAGCCGGGCCGCTTCCAACAGCTCGCCCAGGCCCTTGGTTTCGAGCAAGTTCCCCACGTAGAGGATTATTTTCTTGTCCGGGGGCCAGCCCAGCTTTCCCCGTTCGGCTGCCCGGTCTCCCGGAAAAAACAATGCGCGGTCCACACCGTTCGGCACGTGGTGGATTTTCTCCGGACTCACTCCCAGCTTTTCCACTTTGGCGCAGAGCTCCCGGCTCACGCCGATCACCGCATCGGCTCCCTTGAGTACCCTGATCGTGGCCTCGGCTATCCGCGGCGACGCACGCCGGGCCGGATCGGTCTCGAACAGCCAGTTGACGTCCGTGCCGTGGACCGTGACCACCAGCGGCAAACCGGCCCTTTTCTTTATCTCCAGGCCGGCCAGCCCCAGGTCGAACACCGAATGGCAGTGCACCATGTCGAATTCCCCACCGCGCACGTCCGGCCGGGCCAACAGGGCGGCGGTCTTGAAGCGGGTGGCGAGACGGGGGATGAACAGGTAGCGGGTGGTGGAGCAGGCTATTTCGGCAAAGCTGCCGTCCCTGGGCCGGGGGAACGCGGCTTTTGCGCCGCGCAGACGGTAGCAGGCCCGGACCGCGCCGGCCAGGTAAGGTACCAGTATGGGCCAGGTCAGCTTATGGGTTCGGGCCAGGGCGCTTGATTGACGAAGGACCGTGATGTGGCGGCTGCGCAGGCGGGGGTCGGCCTGCTGCGGATCGGGGAGGAAGTCCACCAGCAGCAGGATACGGAAACTGCGGCCGTTCAGGTCCTCCGCGCTCATGCCGGCCCTCCTCGCGTTACCTCGGCTGACGGCGAATTCCCGTATTATTGAGGATTATAGAATCTTTGAATCTGTCTGATTCCCCCTTTTCCCCTTTTACAAATGGGGATACTTTTCCCCCCTTTGAAAAAGGGGGGTCAGGGGGGATTTATATAAGAATCCTTTTACTTACTGTAATTCTACGAGTAAAAGAACCTGCACCCTACTCCTGGTGGAAGCGCGCCAGGGTCGCTTCCTCCGGCCGGGAGCTGAATCGGCTCACCAGCCAGAGCACAGCCAGGTTGACCATGAATCCCCAGAAACCGTAATGGATCCCCAGCGGGCTGCGGCCGAATGCCGTGATCCCGAATTTGTCCGGAACGAATGTGACGATCAGCACGGCCATCCCCAGTACGATCCCCCAGACCGTGCCCGCCCGGGTGGCGCCTTTCCACCACAAGGGCCCGATCAGGCTGGGGAACATCTGCAGCGCCACCGCCATCGAAATCAGTCCGATCTGCACGATCATCCCGATATCCGGTTGGATCGCGATCCAGAGCGACAGTACGCTGGCGGCTGTGATCAACAGCCGCGCGATCCAGACCAGCTCGCGCTGACTGGCCCCTTTGCGCAGGAAAGGAACGTAGATGTCCTGGGTGATCAGCGCGGCCAGGGAATGAAGGTTGCCGTTGGCCGTGCTCATTGCCGCCGCCATGATCGTGGTGACGAAGAAACTGGCCAGCACCAGCGGCAGGTACTGGTGCAGGATCTCGAGGAATACCGTGTCCGGCGTGACATCCGGGAACAGCACCCGGCCGCCCAGGCCGATGAACGCCGTGCCGAAAAGGTAGCAGGTGGTGAGCACGATGGCGAAAATCAGCATACTGCGGCGCAGGGCGGAGGGGCCTTTAGCGCTGTAGTAGCGCATCCACTGGCTGGGCGAGGCCATGGTGCCGAAACTCGCCACCAGGGTGAAAGTGAAAATATAGGGCACCGAAAACATCCCGGCCGGCCCGGGCAGGGTGATGAAACTGCCCGCCGGAGCGGTCTCCGACTGGATCGCGGCCACCTTGCCGAACAGTCCCTCCACTCCGCCCAGCAGCCAGACCGTTATCAGCCCGCCCGCAATCATCCCGATCACCAGGAGCGCGCCCTGGAACACGTT
>JAZDIG010000176.1:0-4359 GCA_043805105.1 Candidatus Glassiibacteriota bacterium
GATCGAGAAGTAGACTATCACCCCGATCAGCGCCCCGGCGATCGGGCCTGCAGTCCAAAGCTCTTTATCTTCATGGAACATCTTTCATTCCTCCGAGTTCACGGTTTGCGTTACACGCCGGCGGTCACTTTGGCTCACCGGCGTTTTCCTTATCTTTCTGCGGGACACTCAATTCTTTTTTCAAGATGTCGGCGGCCAGGGGCATCAGGCTGCCGGAGACCATCATTTCAACCAGCTCCTCCAGAACTTGTTCATCCAGGCCGGTCAGGTCGCCCGGCCAGAGTCCGCCGATCGGCAGCTCGTTGCCGCCGGCAGGCAGACCGGTCATCTGGAGAGCGCTGAGCTCGCGGTTCATGGCGCCCAGCTCGCCTTGGAGCCGGTCGACTTCCTGCTGAAGAACCAGCGGATCCTCTTTCTCTTCCGGAACCAGGGGCTCGCCCAGGTTTTTGACCTCGCTGTCGAGCCGGTTGCGGGTTTGGCCGAGCAGGGCGTTGGCGTCACGGATCTGGTCTTTCAATACGACCATGCGCTCCCGGCCGGTTTCCCGGTTCTGCAGGCGGCCGTAGAGCTGGTTGTCGAAAAGCGACAGCTCATCGGCGAATTCATTCAGCGAGCGGCCCAGCTCGACCCGGTCCCTCACCCTTTCGAGCACCCGTTCCAGGCGGTTACGCCCTGCCTCGGCGGCGGCGGCGTCGGCCTGTTTCTGCGGTTGAGCTCCCAAAGCCCGCCCGCCCAGAGCGCGGATCGCCACCAGACTTATTTCCACGATTGCGCGGTACATTTTATCCCTTCTTTCCAAGAACATCCGTCCACTTAATCCTTTCGACCACCTGTAAAAGCAACTTGCGGGCCAGCGCGCTGCCGGAGAGTGCGGATTCCAGGTTATTTTTCGTATTTGTAAATATATCAACAAGTTAAAGGAACGCAACGATCAATCGAAGCCCTCACCTACCCTTGCGGTCCGCGTTTGGAAAACCGAAAGTTGTCAAATTTCTGACAGGGTGTGTCGAAAAGCTGATAGTCAGAAGCGGCGGGTGAGGCCGAAGTTGACCAGGCTCTTGTGGAAATTGAGCTCGCGGATGGAGGATTCGTTGCGGTAGAGGCTGGCGGTGAGGCTGGCTTCGAGGCTTTTGGTGATGTCGCGGGAGAGCTTGAGGATCGCGCCGTTGTTGTCGTTCTCTTCGGTGATTATCTCCACCAGGATCGGCTGGGCCACCCGGTCCGAATAGCGCTTGATCTCGAAAAAGAGGTAGGCGTTGAGGAAGAAGCCCAGGGGCAGGCGGTCGGTGAAGAGCAGGCTGAAACGGTTGTTCCAGTAGCTGAAGCCGTAGTTGTTGGAGAGGTTGCGCTGCAGGGCCCAGCTGAAGCTGAGCAGCAAGCCCCGGCTCCAGGCGGCGTTGAGCTCGAACTGGTGGAAGTTGTCCCGCTGCTGACGGTCGACCTGCGCCAGGCCGCCGGAGCCGTCCGGGATGTTGATCAGTCGCTCGTAGCCGCGCCGGGCGTAGCTGTAGCCGGCGCTGCCGACCAGGTTGGGGGCGAGACGGCGCGAGAGCTGCAGCGCCGGGCTGTGGGCCGAATAGTCGAAATTGTGGAATGTTTCGAAGTTACAGAAGCTGTAGCGGTAGGAAAGGGTGAGCCGGCCGAGGTTTCCGGCGGCGGTCCTGGCGTAGAGCCTGCCCGAACCGCGCACGTACCCCTCCTCGCTCAGCAGGTTCAGCTCGTTCTTGCGGTAGATGTTTCTGAGCTTGACCTCCCCGCCGGCCCCGGCGGTCCAGCCCGGCGAAATACGCCTTTCGCTGTCCGCCACGATCCGCTGCACGAGGACATCTCCAGCGGTGAGGCTGTCGGCGTCGCTCAGGCGGTGGTGCGCCTTGTAGCCGAGCTGGTAGTCGATCTGGGTGATACTGGCCGGATAGCTGAGCCGGAGGCGGGAGAAGAGCGAGGTCGAGCCGGCGCCGCCGTCGACCTTGCCGGAGTTGTCCTCGAAGACGTTATCGTCGTACTCCCAGGACAGGACGAGCCGGGTGTCGGTCGAGATTTTGCGTTGGGAGGCGCCTGCCAGCGGCTGGAGACAGAAGTGGAAAAAAACCGCCAGCAGCAGCGCCAATGAGGGGGGATATGGCCTGAGCCGGTTCACTTTCGGGGGGAAACCTCCTGCTCGCGGCCGGTGGAGCCGGCCTGCCTGCGAAACTCGCTCTCCGCCTGGCGCAGCCGGGAGAGGCCCTGTTCCAGCGAGTCCCGGCGGGCGGACAGCTGGCCGATCACCGCTTCCAGCTCGCGGCTGGAGACCTGATCGATATTCTGCAGCGGCACACCGCCCTCGGGATTACTCAATTCAATGTCGAGGGACTGGCCGGCAGATGCAACGCCGGAGCGTGGGTCGACCGAGAAATCGAGGTAGTCGCCGGGTTCCCTGGCGACAAGCGTTTCCCCGGTTTTGTCCTGGGCAGCTCTATCGGCGGATGCAGTGGAGACGCCGGCGCGGCTGGAGGGGCCGGCCGCATCGAACAGGGAAAGCTCCTGGGTGAATTCGCCGAGCCGGGCGCGCATCTCCCGCTCATCGGCCAGCCGGCCGATACTGTGCTGGAGGTTGTCCAGAGTTTTGCGCCAGCGGCCGGCCACGTCCGCCAGGAAATCGGCCTTCTCCAGGATCTCCTCGGGCGAATCGGCCGGCGTGACCTTGATCCGTTCGAGCAGCCGGTCGATCTGCAGGTCCGCCGTGCGGGTATCCGCTTTTGCTCCGCCGGTCGGCAGGGAAGCCAGGCGGGCGCGGAGCCGGCGCAGGCTGTCGATCCGGCCAGCAGCCAGTGCTCTTCGGCCGCCGTCCCTTTCGGCTTCGAAGCGGCCGGCCAGGGAATCGAGCTCCCGGTCGATCCGCTCCGCGAGGAAGTTGCGGCGGCCAGCAGCTTCATCCTCAAGCCTGGCGATCAGGGCGGCAAGGGAGTCCAGCCGGGCGGCCAGGGCCTGGCTGCGACGCAGCGAGGCCTCCAGGCGGTACTGGTCGATAGTCGAGTAGCTCCGGGCCTGGCTGGTTTTGAGGCGGGAGACTTCCCCGGCCAGCGTCCCGGCTTCCCGGTTAAGCGAGTCGCGTCCGGCGGTGGTGCGGTCGCGCAAAGATATCAGCGAATCCAGCTCGGCCAGGGCCGGCTGCAACGGATTGTCCGCGGCTTGGGCAGCAGTCAGCGTCAGCGCAGTGAGGGCCACGCAAGCCAGCAGAATCGCTGTCAATCTGTTCGGCATTCAATCCACCCGGTTTGCGGCGTTAAGCTCACAGTTGTCAGATTTCTGAAAGAAAATAAGCATCCGGCACGATTATAGGCAAGAGCCGTGCCGCAGGCCCAGGGCAGGGGTAGGGCGAGGGGCGTACTTTTCGTGTAGTAAAGGGGACGGGGTGGCCGGTACGGTTTCGACCGAGCGGGAATTGCGGAACGAACTCACGGTCCGCAGATTTAAAACCAAACGGAGTAGGAGCGAAACTTTTCGGAGCCGGCGATGTCGACTTGGCAGTCAGGCGGTGGATGAACTATATTGCCAAAGAGGGTAAATTAGATATTGAGAGTTAGACGGTATCAGTTTTCCCGGAATATTCACAAATTCTTTTCCCAAAAATTTTCACGATAGCTTGAAAAGGCTGACACACCCCTGTTTCCCCTCTTTATAGAGGGGACTCATAAGGTATAAAGTCTTATTTATAAAGCTGATAGAGATATCTCAAGTGCAGTGCCGTTAGTGCGGCCGGGTGGAACCAGTCCCCTTGTATAATAGCGATTGAATGTTAGGATGGATTAAAGCAACCGGGAGATCGTAGTCCCCTTGGTCTAAAAGACCGATTTAGAGCTGGTGCCACGGCTTGCCGGGGCGGGGTGTGTAATACAAAGCTGCAATTTATAAGTAATACGGGTTATAACTCTTAAAAATAGAAAAAGTTGACTCTCGGGGAGGAAAGATGGGGATCGCCGAGGGAAAGTACGGATACTTCGACGAGCAGCGGCGGGAGTACGTGATCACCCGGCCGGATACACCTCAGCCCTGGTACAACTACCTGATGAACGACCTGGGCTACTGCGCGATGGTGAGCCACACCGGCGGCGGCACCTCGTTCTACCTCAGCCCCCGCGACCGGAAAATCCTCCGCTACCGCTACAACGGCGTACCGGCCGACCGGCCGGGCCGCTGGCTCTACCTCCGGGACATGACCAGCGGGGAATACTGGAGCGCCACCTGGCAGCCGGTGGCCAGGCCGCTGTCCGAATTCACCTACCGCTGCCGGGTGGGGCTCAACGTGCAGCGCATCCTGGCCACCTATGCCGAAATCGGCTCGCAGATCACCTATTTCGTGCTGCCGGACCGGCCGGCGGA